>NZ_CAKZYF010000197.1 GCF_937884665.1 uncultured Allomuricauda sp.
TCTGATGTCTGATGTCTGATGTCTGATGTCTGATGTCTGATGTCTGATGTCTGATGTCTGATAAACGATAATCAACTTTTTAAAAATCTCTATAACACATATTAGTATTTTTGGAAAAAGACCCGTTCATGGACGATGCCACCTACCTAAAACTAAAAGCTTTTTTCCCACAGGTACATTTTGAAGATTTGGACGAGTCTTGGTTTCGTTCGCTCTGGACCGCGAAGGACTTCAACCAATATGATTTGATCACCGAAGCGGGTTCCATTGAACACTACTTTTATTTCGTGTTGGAAGGGGTGCAGGCGCTCTATATTTTAAATGAAAAAGGACAAAAAGTGGTCCTTGGGTTTTCGTATACGGGCAGCCCTTCGGGAGTTTTTGATTCTTTTATTTCCCAGACCACGTCCGCCACATTTTTAGAAGCCTTAAAGCCGTCCAAACTAGTGGGGCTTCGTCTCAGCGATTACAACCGCCTTTTCGAGGTGCATCCCGAATTCCATAAATGGGGGCATTTGTTCTTTAGAAGCGTGCTTTTTGGGCGCCTTTTCCGGGAGGTGGAACTGCTCACCCTTTCGGCAGAGCAACGTTACATCACCTTTATGCAACGCTGTCCGGAGGAGCTTAAAGTTATTCCCCAAAAATATCTGGCCTCCTACCTCAATATGAAACCGGAGACCTTTAGCCGGTTGCGGGCTTCGGTTATGTATTGATAAAACTCAGCTTCCGTCAGTTTGAGTGGTTTTCGCAAGAAAACTGTATCGAAAACAAGGAAGTTTTACATCTCAACCACTTCTCGATACGTTTCCTTCGTACAAAGTACTTCGGAAACACTCGAAGCGACGTTTTAGCAATTAAGGTAATGTCTTATTTGTCTTTGAAGCTCGGGAACTACCTCTTCTTCAAACCATGGGTTTTTTATTCGCCAAAACCGGTTTACCGGAGAAGGGTGGGGCAACGGAAAAAACTCAGGAAGAAATTGCGTGAAGCTTTTTACATTTTCGGTCAAATTCTTTTTCCCTTTTTCTCCCAAATATCGGTCTTGGGCGTACTTGCCGATCAAAAGGGTCAAGTGCACATCTTCAAAGCCACGCCAAACTTTTTTGTGCCAAAGCGGGGCACATTCTCTTCTGGGCGGTAGGTCCCCTGTTTTGCCTTTACCCGGATAACAGAAACCTGTAGGTAGAATAGCAAAGTTGTCCGTATTGTAGAATTCTTCATCCGAAACCCCCAACCACTCCCGCAACTTGCGGCCACTAGGGTCGTCCCAAGCTTTGTTGTGCACATGCGCCAAACGCCCGGGCGCTTGACTTGCCAAAATGATTTTTGATTTGGGGGAAGCGGCTATAATGGGCCTGGGGCCCAAGGGCAAATGCGCTTGGCAGATATCGCACTTTCTTATTTTCACCAAAAGCTCTTCCATTTCTTATTTTCCCTGCACCACAATAACAAACTCTCCTTTAGGGGGTTTCGCTTCAAAATGGTTTAAAACTTCAGATACCTTTCCCCGGATAGTTTCTTCGTACATTTTGGTCAATTCCCGTGAGATTGAAACTTGTCTGTCCTCTCCAAAATATTCTATAAACTGCGTTAGGGTTTTTATCAACTTATGGGGAGATTCATAGAAAACTATCGTCCGTGATTCTTCTGCCAAATGCCGCAATCGCGTCTGCCTTCCTTTTTTAACGGGCAAAAAACCTTCAAAAACAAAGCGGTCATTAGGAAGGCCACTGTTCACCAAAGCAGGCACAAAAGCCGTGGCTCCCGGCAAACATTCCACCTTAATATTGTTTTGTACACAAGAACGGGTCAACAAAAATCCTGGGTCTGAAATTGCAGGCGTCCCCGCATCAGAAATCAAGGCCAACCTAGCGCCACCTTTTAATCGTTCAATCATGGTTTCAATATGTTTGTGCTCGTTGTACATGTGATGGCTTTGCAAAGGCGTGTCTATCTCAAAATGTTTAAGGAGCTTGCCACTGTTTCGTGTGTCCTCTGCCAAAATCAAATCTACTTCCTGCAACACCTTAACTGCGCGGAAGGTCATATCTTCAAGATTTCCGATTGGTGTTGGGACCAAAAAGAGTTTCCCCATACCTATTAAATTAAGGTCTTATCCGTTTTCCAGTAAAATAAGAGGTGAGCACAAAGATAAAGGCCAGAAAAGCGCCCAACTGCTGCCCGTCGCTTATCATAACATGTGCAAAAAAAGCCAATATGGCATTAAAAAAGAAACCAGCATAGGCCCATTCCTTCAACCACTTGGAAAAGTTGCCCCAAATTGCGATAAGTCCGAGGATTTTAGCGATGGCCATGGGATAGATCAAATAGATGGGATAGCCCATTGCTTCAAAAAAACCTCGAATCATGACGTTATTAAAAAAGTAATTGTAGGCAGAAAAACACATGATTGCCGTCAGCAACACGGTTGATGCCCAATAGGCAATTTTAATACCTTTCATCCTTGATGTGTTTCGGGTTGAAGTTTCCCTAAAAATATAAAAAGAAACGAAAAGTATGTAGAGCTTAGGCGAAGCGCCTTTCAATCAACGCCATGAAGCGGGATTCATAATCCTCCAAACCTTCCCAATTGTTGTATTCCGGCTTCACAAGATTATGGATAAACGCTTTTGACCTTTCCTCCGTATCGATGGTGCTCAGTTGGGAAAGCACCTTGTCGTACTCTTTCATATTATTATTGTAAAGGTGTTTGACGAACGCCAATTTATCGTTCAGCCCAATTTGATATCCTTTGACAAAGGTATCGTTTAGGGATTTCTTTTCCAGCGCTCCCACATCAACGGGGGATACATCCTCTTTGTCATTTTTTAAAGTCTCCGGCTTCGCTACGAATTCAGTAAAAAAGTGTTCTACAGCGGTTTCAGATGGCATTTCGGAAACCATGTCCTTTATTGTATCCATCCCTGGTGTGATGATGTCTTCTTTATGGGGATTATTTTCAGGGACCAAGGTGTTGTCGTTCATGACCCTACTCGCCATTTTTTCAAATCGTGAGGCCAGGACATTTTTAGAAACATCCACCTCAATATCGCTCAACTTTTCTTCGATGAATTTTAGCACGGCCAACTTCTCGTAAATATCCTTAGACTTTTCATAGAGTGCAATAAAGTCCTTATCCTCTCTTGCGGTTAATATTTCCGTTGACAGCTTTACCAATTCTTCCCTTATTTTCCGTACCATCACTCGATTCTTTTTATAAAAATAAGCCCATTTTAATTATGCATCTAAGAACAAAAGGTTAAATTTTGATGCAGGATCAAGGGCATTTTTTTTAGTAGCTTTGTGTTTTGTCTGAACAAAGAACGAAAGTACTACCCTTTTTCGTTTAAACGTACATTATGTTTCTCGAAAATACAGTCAACCCAGAAGAACAATTTGGATGGATAGAAGTTATCTCCGGTTCGATGTTTTCAGGGAAGACCGAGGAACTCATCCGACGCTTGAAACGCGCCACATTTGCCAAACAGAAAGTTGAAATCTTCAAACCTATTGTGGATACCCGCTATCATGAAGATATGGTGGTTTCCCACGATGCCAATGAAATTAGGTCTACCCCCGTGCCTGCTGCGGCTAACATCCGCCTTTTGGCAGATGGTTGTGATGTTGTAGGAATAGACGAAGCCCAGTTTTTTGATGACGAAATCGTGACCGTATGTAACGACTTGGCCAACAAAGGGGTCCGCGTAGTGGTAGCGGGACTTGATATGGATTTCAAGGGAAACCCTTTTGGTCCCATGCCCGCACTTATGGCAACTGCGGAATATGTTACCAAAGTACACGCTGTCTGCACGCGCACGGGAAACCTGGCCAACTACAGTTTTAGAAAGTCAGATGATGATAATCTGGTACTCTTGGGAGAAACCGGCGAATACGAACCCCTGAGCCGGGCTGCATTCTACAAGGCCATGCTCAACGAAAAAATAAACCGAATGGAGGTCAAAGCTGAAGAAATTGCTGCAAAAAATAAAACAGCCAATGGATAGAATTGGTGAGACGGTCCTTGAAATACATTTGGACGCCCTGGCCCATAATTACAACTATCTGAAATCAAAGCTGCTTCCCGAGACCAAATTTATGGCAGTAGTTAAAGCTTTTGCTTACGGCAGTGATATGGTCACCATTGCCAAAAAAATGGAAAATCTAGGGGCAGATTACTTTGCAGTAGCCTATGTAAAAGAAGGGGTTTTGCTTAGGGAAGCTGGCATAACAACCCCTATCTTAGTACTACATCCGCTACCCGTAAATTTTGAACAGTTGATAGCCCATCAATTGGAACCCAGTTTGTATTCTCCAAAAATTCTAACTGAATTTTTAAAGACCGCCCAAGAGAACAATCTCGAAGACTATCCAGTTCATATCAAATTTAATACAGGTCTGAATCGATTGGGTTTTTGGGAAAACGATGTGGACCATATTTCAAAACAGTTGCAAAATCGAAATGAAATAAAAGTAACCGCTATTCTTTCCCATCTGGCCGCGTCTGAAGACCCCAACGAGAAAAAATTCAGTGACACCCAAATAGAAACTTTTAAAAAAATAAGTGCTGCGCTCGACGAAAAATTGGGTTACCGTCCATTCAGGCATGTGCTAAATACTTCTGGAATAATCAACTACCCGGATGCGCAGTTCGAGATGGTACGCAGTGGTATCGGCCTGTATGGATATGGTAACAGCGCTGATGAGGATGTTCATCTTCGGCCCGTTGCCCAATTAAAGACCATTATCTCACAACTGCATAAAATAGAACCGGGCGAAACTGTGGGATACAACCGGGCCTTTAGTGCAAATACACCCAGGATTTCGGCCACGCTTCCCCTAGGACATGCCGATGGCATAGGAAGACAATATGGTCATGGAAAAGGCCACGTATTGGTAAAGGGACAAAAAGCGCCCATTATAGGGAATGTATGTATGGATATGATTATGGTGGACGTAACTGGAATCGATTGTGCCGAAGGGGATGAGGCCTTGGTTTTTGGGGCAGAGCACTCCGCCGATACCTTTGCATCCTCGGGCCAGACCATTTCTTATGAAATTCTGACCGCGATTTCGCAACGGATTAGAAGAATTATAAAATGACCCTTCTTTTATATTCCCATTTGTAGAAAAATACTTTTTTTCTGTACATTGAAGCGTTAACCACTAAAAACTATAAAAATGGGATTTCTAAAAGAATTTAAGGACTTCGCCATGAAAGGAAACCTGGTAGATATTGCCGTAGGTTTCGTCATGGGTGCTGCCTTTAACAAGGTCGTATCTTCCTTTACTGGAGGAATTGTTTCACCGCTCATCGGGCTATTGTTCGATGCTGATTTTAATGATCTTAAATACATTGTAAAAGAAGGTACCATGAACGATGCAGGGGAAAAAGTCGGCGAAATTGCCGTATTGTATGGAGAATTTTTGACCAATGTGATTGATTTCATCATCGTTGCCTTTGTCATGTTCATGATTGTAAAAGGTGTCAACAAAATGAAGAAAAAAGAAGAACCGGCACCCGAAGCTCCAAAAGGACCTTCGCAGGAAGAACTGCTTGCGGAAATCCGGGATTTATTGAAAAGATAAAATCGTTCCTCAAAAGGAGGCACCGCTGCACCACAAGTATAACCAAAAGCCGTCAGGAAGGTTCGCTAAACCCTCTGACGGTTGTTTTATTTATAACATTTTGTGATTTAATGATATGGTTAGCTAAAATACTTGTAGAAATCGCCCACTACAATGTACTTTTGTCTAATAAATATAGCGTCTTATGAAAGTAGCCGTAGTAGGAGCCACGGGAATGGTAGGAGAGGTCATGCTGAAAGTATTGGAGGAACGCAACTTTCCCATTTCGGAATTGCTTTTAGTTGCCTCGGAACGGTCCGTTGGCAAAAAACTGATATACAAGGAAAAAGAATACACAGTAATTGGATTGTCCGATGCCGTAGCGGCCCAACCTGAGATTGCCATTTTCTCCGCAGGAGGCAGCACTTCACTGGAATGGGCCCCAAAATTTGCCGCGCTCGGCACCACGGTAATCGATAATTCTTCCGCTTGGCGTATGGACCCTTCAAAAAAATTGGTGGTCCCTGAAATTAATGCAAACACGTTGACGGCTGATGATAAAATCATTGCCAATCCCAATTGCTCAACAATCCAGATGGTCATGGCGCTGGCTCCACTTCACCTCAAATATCAAATGAAACGGGTAGTGGTATCCACTTACCAATCTGTTTCGGGAACCGGGGTGAAAGCGGTCCAACAGTTGGAGAACGAGACCCTTGGTGTTAAAGGGGAGATGGCCTATCCGTATCCCATCAATAGAAATGCGCTGCCCCATTGCGATGTGTTCCTGGAGAATGGCTATACCAAAGAGGAAATGAAGTTGGCACGAGAACCTCAAAAGATTCTGGATGACCGTTCTTTTTCCGTGACAGCAACGGCAGTGCGAATTCCAACCGCTGGGGGACATTCTGAAGCAGTGAACGTTGAGTTCCACGATGATTTTGACCTTTCGGAAGTAAGAAAGCTACTAAGTGAAACGCCTGGTATTGTGGTGCAAGATGACCTTGAAAACAATTTGTATCCTATGCCGATTTATGCCCATGATAAGGATGATGTTTTTGTTGGACGCCTCCGAAGGGATGAGACCCAGCCCAATTCTTTGAACATGTGGATTGTATCGGACAATTTGAGAAAAGGAGCTGCCACAAATGCTGTACAAATAGCGGAATATTTGGTACAAAAAGGCTTGGTTGCCCAGCAAACTTCTGCTATTTCTTAAAATACGTTAAAGGTTCTTGCCCTTTCTAAAAGACTAGGGGGATTTGTGCTATTTTTAACAGACTAAAATCTTGAAAAATGAACAAATTAACCTTCCTATGTGCTGTGCTTATTTTGGCCAGCTGTGTCCAGGAAAAAAAGAGAGAACCTATTGTTGTGAACTATCCCGTTACTAAAAAGGTTGATACCATTGACACCTATTTCGGCTCCAAAGTGGAGGACCCCTATCGTTGGCTGGAAGATGACCGAAGTTCCGAGACCGAGGCGTGGGTAAAGACACAAAATGCGACAACTTTCGGGTATTTGGACCAAATTCCTTTCCGGGAAGACCTAAAAAACCGGTTGGAAAAACTCTGGAACTATGAAAAACTGGGTTCTCCTTTTAAAGAAGGCGAATACACTTATTTCTATAAAAACGATGGGCTCCAAAATCAGTATGTGGTCTATCGCCAAAAAGAAGGTGAAGAAGCCGAGGTGTTCTTGGACCCCAATACCTTTTCTGAGGACGGCACCACCTCGCTCATGGGACTTAACTTTACCAAAGATGGCTCAAAAGCGGCCTATCTGATTTCCGAAGGGGGAAGTGATTGGCGAAAAGGTATTGTCATTGATACGGAATCAATGGAAATCGTGGAAGATACACTGGTGGATATCAAATTCAGCGGTATTTCTTGGAAAGGCAATGATGGTTTTTACTATTCCAGCTATGACAAACCGGACGGGAGCGAATTGTCTGCCAAAACAGACCAACATAAATTATATTATCACAAATTGGGAACTCCACAAGCTGAGGATAAAGTCATTTTTGGAGGTGTTCCAGAAGAAAAACATCGGTATGTGGGCGGATGCCTTCTGGATGACGAAAAATATCTTTTCATAACAGCGTCGGTTTCAACGTCCGGAAACAAGTTGTTCCTGAAAGATCTTACCCAAGAAAACAGCCCATTGGTGACCATTTTGGACGACACGGAATCGGACACCTATGTCATTGAAAATTCGGGTTCTAAACTTTTCTTGGTAACCGATAGAGATGCCCCAAATCAAAAAATTGTCGCAGTAGATGCTTCCAATCCAACTCCAGAGAACTGGAAAGATGTTATTCCAGAAACGGAAAACGTGCTCACTCCCGGCACCGGGGGCGGCTATTTTTTCGCAGAGTATATGGTTGATGCCATCTCAAAGGTATTTCAGTATGATTATGACGGTAAATTGATTCGCGAAGTAGAACTCCCTGGCGTCGGAAGCGCTAACGGTTTTGGTGGCAAAAAGGAAGAAAACGAGTTTTATTTTTCGTTCACCAATTACAATACCCCTGGTTCTTCCTATAAATATAATGTGGAGACCGGGGCATACGAACAGTATTGGAAACCGGAAATTGATTTTAATCCCGAGGATTATGTTTCCACCCAGGTCTTTTTCAATTCAAAAGATGGGACCAAAGTGCCTATGATCATAACACATAAGAAAGGTGTGGAAATGAATGGAACCAACCCAACGATTCTCTACGGCTACGGTGGTTTCAACATCAGTCTTACCCCCTCTTTCAGCATTGTCAATGCCATATGGATGGAACAAGGAGGTGTATATGCGGTTCCCAATTTGCGGGGCGGTGGTGAGTATGGAAAGAAATGGCATATTGCCGGAACAAAGCAGCAAAAACAGAATGTATTTGATGACTTTATCGCCGCCGCGGAATATCTGATTGAAAACAAATACACTTCCAAAGAATACCTGGCCATTCGCGGAGGCTCCAACGGAGGGCTTCTTGTAGGTGCTACCATGACCCAAAGACCTGATTTGATGCAGGTAGCTCTTCCTGCTGTTGGGGTTTTGGATATGTTGCGTTACCATACCTTTACCGCCGGTGCTGGTTGGGCCTATGATTATGGTACTGCCGAGGAAGACCAAGCTATGTTTGAGTATTTAAAGGGCTATTCGCCCGTGCACAACGTAAAGGAAGGTGTTGAATATCCGGCGACCTTGGTCACAACGGGAGACCATGATGACCGTGTGGTCCCGGCCCACAGTTTTAAATTTGCCGCAGAACTTCAGGAAAAACAACAGGGCTATAATCCGACCCTCATCCGAATTGAAACCAACGCGGGACATGGAGCAGGTACGCCCGTTAGCAAGACCATTGAGCAGTATGCCGATATTTTTGGCTTTACACTCTTTAATATGGGGTATGATGAACTGCCCAATCAAGCAGTTCTAAATGAACTCAAGGACTAAGTAGTGTTCCTTACCATCTTTTAAATCCGTTTTGTCTTAAAACGGATTTTTTATTTTTGGACCATCATGCTCTTGGTAGATACCCTTTCTTTCTCGTATAGGACCACTTTGGTCTTATCCCATATCACGTTCCGGTTGGACAAAGGAAAACATTTGGCGATAATGGGGGAGAGCGGTTCAGGGAAAAGCACATTGCTCAAGGCCGTTTTCGGACTTCTGGAAATTGATGAAGGGAAAGTGTTCTGGGTGGGAAAGGAACTTCTCGGGCCAAATTACAACCTGGTTCACGGTGAGCATTTCATAAAATATGTTTCCCAGGATTTTGATTTGATGCCATTTATAAGTGTGGCCGAAAACATAGCGAAACATCTATCCGTATTTGAACCAGACTTACACCAGGGCCGTGTAAAGGAACTTTTGGAACTAATCGGGATGCAAGCGTTTACCGACGAAAAGGTAAAAAACTTGAGCGGCGGACAAAAACAACGCGTTGCCCTGGCCCAAGCGTTGGCCCAAGAACCACAATTATTGCTCTTGGATGAGCCTTTCAGCAATATTGATCAGTTTAAAAAAAATTCGCTCAGAAACCGGCTTTTCCCCTACTTGAAACGCAAGGGGGTTTCCGTGATAACGGCTTCGCATGATAGCGCGGACATTCTCTCTTTTGCCGATGAAATTTTGGTTTTGAACCAGGGTAAAATCGAAGATCACCAACCCACGGAACTCCTTTATAAAAACCCAAAAAATGAGTACGTGGCCTCTCTTTTTGGAACGGTAAATGTGTTGCCGATAAAACTTCTCAAAACCTATGCGGAATTGGATGCTTCTTTGTTGGTATATCCCCACGAATTCGAAATTTCAAGTAAATCAGGGCTTGAAGTTACCGTGGTCAACACCTTTTTTAAAGGCACCCACTATCTGATTGAAGGAATTTCCGAAGATGGACATACCCTATACTTCGTTAATAAAAAGGCGCTCCATACCCAAACCAAGGTGTTCTTAAATGTTTCGCTTCAACTCGTAAATAAAAGGATGACGATACCAACGGACCCCCACTCATCGAAAATGTAATACGGCACATACGAAGTGCTTCTGTTTTTTCGTTCGCACTATGAACCCCAATACTGCTGAAATGAAAAAATTATGCCCTGCCACTGTAGTGGGTGGCCTGTTCCTATTACTTCTTGTTTCTTGCTCCGAAGACTCCAATCCGGAAGAAAATACATCTACTGTGGACGAGCAACTTATGGAAACGGACGACACTGAAGGCCCATCTGAAAATGAAAATCCTGACGGGAATGACGACTCTGCCGAGAACAATGATTCCGAAGAAGGAAACACTGAAAGCGGAGATATGTCGGCAATTGAGTTGACCGCAAACCCGGATATCCTTACCAATAATGGAGAAGGGATTCAAAGTTGGGGGGAGGGGGTATCCTTAAGAGCCATTAAAATTGATGGAACACCGGGACGTTTGATATATGACACCCAATTTAGGGACAAAGGTTTTGGAGTGGCCGGTGCGAGATGGGACCAAATTGATTATTATGTAATGTTCCAAGGTGAAGAAGTCAATGCCAGTGAAAAAATTGAAATTGTGTTTAGTATTGAGGTCAGCCACCTGGTCATAACTGTAGGGATGATGGGTTCAGATGAAGGACATCCCGACGGGGAGACCGGTAAATGGATTGCCTATGATAAGAATCAAAACCAAGTGGCAGAGGGTATTCTAGGGGCCAATGAGAGTAATCTGGGTCCAGACGTAAAATCAGTAAATAATTCTTATGGAACTTACCCAATTGCCCTAGATATTCAAATGCCAATACGTTCATTGGTCATAGAAGCAACAGGTTTTGGGTATGGCGCTGGAAATCCCAAAAATGTAAACAGCTATGATAATGAAAGTGGTAACCAAGAGAATAATTCAGATTTTAACTTAGTCGGTATTTCATTCCAAAAAGAAGGATAGTCCGTTATCTTTATCCAGAAACTGTAAAAGGCAATGGATAAAGAAAAAATCATCAAGGAATTGCAATACAAAGCATTGCGCAGTGGCGGACCTGGAGGACAACATGCCAATAAAGTCTCTTCCAAAATTGAGCTTTCTTTTAACCTCTTTGCATCTTTGGGCCTAAACACTAGCCAAAAAGAACGCTTACAGCTAAAACTAAAGTCAAGATTAACCTCTGAGGGAGTGCTTAAATTGTACTGCGAAGAATCGAGGAGTCAGCACAAGAATAGGGAGCTGGCGATAAAACGCTTGTTTCATATCTTAAAAAAGGCTTTGGAGGTCCCCAAGAAAAGAAAACCTACAAAACCTTCTAAATCTTCCGTGGAAAAGCGATTAAAGTCCAAACGCGCGCTCTCGGACAAAAAGCTTAATCGCAAAAGACCCCATTTGGATTAACCCATGGAAGGTACTTCATAAAAATACTGGGCTCTCGCTATTTTTCCGTTTTCTACCTGGTACATGCAAAGTTCGTCAAAAGCCCACCTTCCCGTTTCTTTAAAGGTCGCATCCATGGACATTGGGACAACAAAATGGTTTGCTGCCACTATGGGTTCCCCAACGGAACCCCCATGCACCTCTTCAATACCTTCGGCCCATTGTAAATACCCATTCCAAATGTTCTCCTTGCCCTTTGTGACTTTTTCTCCGGGCATACCATCCATTTCTATACTTTCCGCATCATCGGCATAAAGGTCATAGGCTTCTTTGTACTTTTCTTCACGGCAAAGCTGAACCAACTTATCCGCAACTTCTTGTGTTGTCATATTGTTTTTAATTGGTTAATATCTTTAAAGTTAACAACTTTTTTGAAGTTTTTAAAAAGAGCGTACTGGCTGTTTCACGCTACTCTATTTCCAAAATATGTATGGTGCTTTTTCTAAAAACAAACCTCTCTCCTCTCTTCCTGCCCATCATATGTCGGCCTATGGGAGACGCTGCTGAAATACAAAAAACTTGGGTTGCCCCTTGTTCAAAAACCCCTGCGGAGATGGCCAAAAAATAGTAATGGTCCTTCGTTTTTACCAAACTCCCTAAACTGACCCGTTCTCTCGGTTTTTCTAAGACCACTTTTTGAAGCGTTTCTTTCACAAGCTTTAGCTCTAGCTGTTGCGCGCCCAATTTTTCCTGCTCCAATTGTACCATGGCCCTTCCTGTTTCATGTTTATCACCAGCGGTACTTTTGGTTTCGTCCATCAAAGCCTCTCGCAGTACTTTTTGTCTTGTTCTAAGCTGGTTCTCTTTCTTATCAACATGGGTAAAGCAATGCTCTAAGAGCAGTTTTTTAAAAGCGGTCCGGTCCATTTTTATGCAAAAGTCAATCTAAAAATAGTTTCTGAATTGGGAATGGAGTGAACTTTTAGACTACCTCCATGCAGTTGCATCACCCTTTTGGACAGACTGAGCCCAATTCCTGTTCCCTCGGTCTTGGTGGTGAAAAATGGAACAAAAATCTCTTCCAGGAGTTCTTCAGGTATTCCTGGACCATTGTCCCTTACCTCTATGAGTTTTGTATCATTTTCTTGCAATGCTATCAACTGCACCTCCCCTTCTCCTGTCTCTGCCACGGATTGAATTGCATTTTTACAAAGGTTGAGCAGGATTTGGGAAACCTGTTTTTCGTCGATGAAAAGTTCTAAATCAGGTGGTGTGCACTCCACGGAAAAGTCAATTTTTGACTTCTGCGATTGACTTTCCATCAGTAGCTTGATTTTGTTTACCAAATCAACGCCTTTCACCAGTGTCCTATCAGGCTCTGGAACACTCAACAAAGTGCGATAGGACTGGACAAAATCCATTAGGTTTCCACCTTGATTTCTGATTACATCCAACCCTTTGACGGTATTTTTTATATGGCTCTCTTCCAAATCGGCTGAGGATATGGCCTTTCCATTTTTCATAAAATACTTCATTATGGTGTCTGAAATAGAAGTAATTGGGGTAATGGTATTCATAATTTCGTGGGTGAGCACACGAATGAGCCTCACCCATGACTCGGTCTGTTTCTCGTCCAATTCTTTATCGATATCCTGGGCCACCACCAACAGCAACTCCTGCTCATTAAGGACAATGCCCCTTGATTTCAATGCGAGTTGTTTTTGTTCTCTTTCATTGGTCAACTCCACCAATTTGCGATCAAAAGGTTTCAGTTCGCTGAACAATGGATATAACTTTTCATCTACCTGCTCCAGCTGCTTGATGTGGTTCAAGGGACTGTGGTTCAGCAAACGCTCCATGGTAGGATTGGCAAATAGAATATGTCCTTCATGATTTACGGTGAGAATACCTATATCTGCCTGTTTGATAATTTCTTGATAGTACTTTTCCTTGGCCTCGTTTTTAAGATACAGGTCTTGTACGGTATCATTAAGCAAATTTAAACTGCTATTGAGTTCGTTCAGGGATTTTAAATTCGTTTCCTTCGGGAATCTGAGCGTGAAATCCTCGTTCTTCATTGCCTTAAAAAGATAGGCAATAGTTCTGTTCGTCTGGTTAAAGTAGTGAAGTAGCAGTACGAGCTGAATCCCAAAAAAAAGAAGAAGAAGGCTGCCAAAAAGATATTCCTTTTGCACAAAGGAATAGGCAGAGAGAAAGGCGCTCGCGCCAATGAAAACCACTCTTACAATAAGCAAATAATAAAAATTACTACTGACCATCAGGACTGTTTCTTCTTTAATTTATTGTACAAGGTCTGCCGTGAAATTCCCAATTGTTCTGCGGCAGCACTATAGTTTCCGTCATTTTGTTCCAGGGCTTTCGCAATCATTTGTTGTTCCATATCATCCAAGGTCACAGCGCTGCTCCCCATTTCGTGCAAGGGTTTTGGATGTATTAAAAAATCTGAAGGTTTCAACACGTCTCCTTCCGAAAGGATTACCGCCCTTTCCATGGTATGCTGTAATTCCCTGATATTTCCCGGCCATTGATAGTCCAATAGTTTTTCCTGTGCCGCATGGTTGGTTCTAAGCCCTGGTTTATCATATTTGCCCGCAAACTGTTTCAAAAAGAAATCGGCCAATATCAAAATATCACCTTCACGTTCTCGAAGTGGTGGAACCTCTATGTGTATCGTATTGATTCTATAGAGCAAATCCTCTCGAAAGAGGCCATCGGTGACCATTTGTTCCAAATTACAATTTGTGGCGCATATTAATCGGATGTCCACTGCAATCTGTTTATTGGATCCTACCCGAACTATGGATTTGTTCTGAATGGCAGACAACAATTTGGCCTGCATCTGCAACGATAGATTTCCCATTTCATCCAAAAAAAGACTTCCTTGATGGGCAGCCTCAAACTTGCCTACCCTATCTTCTTTGGCATCGGTGAAGGAACCTTTTAAATGTCCAAATAACTCACTTTCAAAAAGATTTTCGGCAATGGAACCCATGTCCACACCAATGAACACCTCATCCTTCCTAGCAGAAAGTCGATGTACCTCTCTGGCAATCAATTCCTTGCCCGTACCATTTTCGCCGGTAATCAAAACATTTACATCGGTTTTGGCCACCTTTTTCACCAATGTCAAGACAGAAGTAAGGGCTTTAGAATTCCCGATAATCGCATTTTTCCCTTCGTTGATGACCTGTTTTAGATTGCTTTCCTTTTTTTTCAGCTTACGGATTTCCTGCTTGGATTTTCGCAGCTCGTACGCTGATTTTACAGTGGCCATTAACCGTTCATTGTTCCAGGGTTTTAGGATAAAATCGGCCGCACCTTGCTTCAGCGCGCTTACGGCCAAATCAACCGCCCCATAAGCGGTCATCAGAATTACAGAAGTGTTGGGCGATTTCTTTTTTATCTCATTCAACCAGAAAAGCCCTTCATTTCCCGTGTTGACCCCAGCAGAAAAATTCATATCCAATAAAACAATATCTATTTCTTCCAGTTTGGGGAAGGAAGATATTTGATTTGGGTTAAAAAGAGTTTGTACACTTTTATATTCAAACTGCAATAGAATCTCCAAGGCACTGAGTACACTTTTGTTGTCATCAACTACCAAAATCTTGGCATCAATCATAAATCAGATGGTTTATTTCCGATAAAGCTACAAATAGCACCTCAATATTTTTAGGCCGTGTAAAATATTTGGACATAATTTGTACAAAAAATTTACACTCTGTTTTTATCCATAAATGAATTTAATGCTTAATGCATTGATTATTAGTGTTTTATTTTTTTGGCACACAGATGGCTATTTATTTGGCACAGTAAAAAAATATGAACCTTACACGCATTATAACAGCACTTTTCTTCCTTATCGCGAGTTCCGCGTTTGCACAAAAGGCATGGACCTTGGACGAGTGTGTTTCTTTTGCCATCGAAAACAATTTGCAAGTCAAAAACTTAAACTATACCAAGGATACCAATCGTGAGAACTATCGTCAATCGGTTCGTGCTTTGTTGCCCAACTTTAGTGGCTTTTCAGAATACCGCTACAATACTGGTTTGAACGAAGACCGAACTACCGGTTTATTGGTCAATCAGGAATTCAACAGTTTCTTTTATAGTGTTAACGCCAACCTGGATATTTTTCAAGGCTTTCAAAAACTAAACTCCCTAAAAGCGGCCAAATTCATTTACGAAGCGGCCAAAGAAGACGTACTTCAAGAAAAGTTTCTTCTCGCTTTCAGAGTTATGAGTGCCTTTTATGACATCAAGTTCAACGAAGGATTGGTGGCAAACTCCTTAGAACAACAGGACATCTCACAGACCAACTACGACATGGTAGAAAGGCAGGTTGAATTGGGGGTCATGGCTGAAGCTGATTTGGTGGAAGCCGAATCCAATCTATTGTCGGACAAACTTTTGGTTACCCAGAACAAGAACTTACTTGCACTTTCTAAATTGACCCTGCTACAAGAAATGAACCTTACCGAAGAAAGTGACATCGCATTGCAAATTGAGGAAGCGAATAAAAACGATTTGAAGAGCTCAGGTACGGTGAAAGTTGATTCCTTGTTTACCGTAGCAAAAGGGTTTATTCCAATAATCAAGTCGCAAGAATACTCGGTAAAAGCAGCTAAAAAACAACTTAACGCTACACGAGGAAATCTATATCCTTCCCTGACCATGATTGCTGGTCTGGAATCTAGATACGCTCAAACCGCTTTGGACGACAATGATATGCCAATACCCTTTTCGGACCAACTCAATGACAACTTTTCCCGATTCATTGGAGCGCAGATCAGGATCCCAATTTCAAACGGTTGGGCAAACCGCTCGCAAGTAAAGCAGCAAAAAATTGCATTGTTACAAGCGGAAAACAATCTTGACATTCAAGAACAGACCTTATTTCAATTGGTTCAGCAGTTAGTTCAGACCAATACCGCTTTAGTGGCCGAATATGAACAAAGCAATAAGCGGGTTGAATCACAAGGTTTAGCATTTCAAATAGCACAAAAGCGATACGAAAAAGGGCTTATCAACGCATTGGAACTTTTTCAAGCAAAAAATTTATATGGAACGGCACAGAACGAAAATCTACAAGTGCGACTTCGCCTAAAAGTAAACGAAAGCACTATAGATTTTTACAAAGGATTGCCCATTTTTAATATCAACTAAGAAGACCCTCATGGATATTCAATTAGAAAAAAAGAAAGGATTACGACCCAAACATTACGGCTATATTGCCTTGGGCGTATTGGCCTTGTTCGTAGGATGGAAACTACTTTTTGCAGGAACCACTTCTACCTTCAGGACCGATAAGGAAAGAGTTTCCATCTCCGAAGTCATAGACGGCAAGTTTGACGATTATATCACCATTAGCGGCAATGTCGCGCCCATAGCCACCATTTATATGGATGCATACGAAGGGGGTAGAGTGACCGAAAAACTGATTGAGGAAGGCGCCATGGTAAAGAAAGGGGAGATCATTCTTAAACTGGAGAACATGGTCCTCTATGAACAAATCTTGGCCAGCGAAAGTAATCTGGCCCTTAAGCAAAACGATCTTCGATCTACAAAGCTCAATTTCGATTCAAGACTTTTGGATGGCAGACAATCCCTGGCCACAGCTTTTTACGATTTACAACGCCTGAAAAGAAATTATGAGCAAAATCAAGAGCTGTACGAGGAAAAACTGATATCAAAGGAGGCCTACCTGCTCTCTAAGGAAAACTATGAACTCGCCAAAAGACAGCACGATATTCTGGAAGTACAGACCAAGCAAGACGAGGAATTGAGCAGAACCTCCTTAACGAGTTTGGATGCCGACTTGGTGCGTATGCAAAAGACCTTGTCCATGGTTTATGAACGTCTGGACCACTTAAATGTAAGAGCTCCCGCAGACGGACAGCTGGGATTTCTGGATGCTGAAATCGGACAAAACATTGCGCAAGGACAACGTATTGGTCAAGTAAACGTACTGACGGACTTTAAAATTGAAGCAGAAATTGATGAACATTATATCGATCGCGTGAAAAGGGATTTATTGGCTTCCTTGGAAAGAAATGGAAATGAGTATCCCTTGCGGGTCAGAAAAGTATACCCTGAAGTACGAAATGGAAGATTTCGAGTAGACCTGGTTTTTACGGACAACAAGCCGGAGACCACCCGTGCGGGCCAGAGCTATAATATTAGATTACAGTTGGGCGCTTCCAATGATGCCCTGCTTTTGCCCAAAGGAGGTTTCTTCCAAAGTACTGGTGGACAGTGGGTGTTCGTGGTGGCATCTGGTGGAGAGGAAGCCCTAAAACGAAACATAAGAATAGGAAAACAAAATTCTCGGTATTATGAAGTTCTAGAAGGACTTCAGCCCGGAGAACAGGTGATAACCAGTAACTATGACAGTTTTGGTACCGCCGACAGAATAGTCTTAAAATAAAATCATTAAAAATAAAAACATCAAAAAATGAACAGAATAGCAATACTTTATGGATGCGTGCTCTTAGCCAGTTCCGCCATAGCCGAAGAACAACAAAGTACCCTTACGTTTGATACCTTGTACAAAGCGGTATCTGCGGAAAACCTTTTGGAAGACCTGAATGATATCGAAAAGGAAGAGGTGGATGAAACTTCTCTTATCCTTAGTGAAATCGTGTATGTGGAAGAGGACGATGTGGCGCTGGACTTTGAAACTTCTGATTATTTACCAGAAGACTTTGATCCCTATACCTATTATTTTGACTTGAATTCCATCGAGTTTGTAGAAGATGAAAACGAAATGGACTTAGGATTTGATACGCGTCCCCTTTTGCCGGAAGGTTTTGACCCTTTCAGTGACAATGTGGGATTGGCCTCCATCAACTTCATGGAGGAAGACCATATAGACTTGGGATTTGATACTGCCAGTTATCTGCCAGAAGGGTTTTCTCCTTATGAGGCTTACTTCGATTTAAATTCCATAATCTATATTGAAGATGAAGATTTAGAGATTGAAATTGGTCCAATCTCCTACATTGGGCAATCTTCCAAGACAACGCCAAAACTTTGCAAATAATCAACACCATAACAATCGAAAATGATACAAATACAAAATCTAAAAAAGAGTTTTAGAACGGAAGAAGTTGAAACTTTGGCCCTCAATGGTGTCAATCTGAAAGTGGCCCAAGGGGAATTCGTTGCCGTAATGGGCCCTTCTGGATGCGGAAAATCAACGCTTTTGAACATCATCGGGATGTTGGACAATCCCACCGAAGGAAGCTATGTTTTCGCAGGCCATGAGGTCAGCGGACTTAAAGAAAGCCAACGCACCCAACTTAGGAAAGGAAATCTGGGGTTCGTTTTCCAAAGCTTTAATCTCATCGATGAACTCACCGTATTTGAAAATGTGGAACTGCCCCTAATCTACCTGAAAATGAACAAAAGCGAGCGCAAGCAAAAAGTTCAAGCGGTATTGGAGCGCATGAAAATTGCGCATCGTGAAAAGCATTTTCCACAACAACTTTCAGGGGGGCAACAACAAAGGGTGGCCATTGCCCGAGCCGTAGTTACCACCCCGAAACTTATATTGGCAGATGAGCCCACTGGAAACTTGGACTCCAAAAACGGCATAGAGGTTATGAAACTCCTCACCGAGCTCAATCAAGAGGGCACTACAATCGTTATGGTGACCCATTCAGACCGCGATTCACACTATTCCCACAGGGTCATCAATTTATTTGATGGTCAAATTGTTACGGAGAGTCAGAACAAGACCATGCAGGCCACGACCTAAAAGAGTTTATTCATCAAATCATCACAATCAAAAAACACATCATGTTCAAAAGCTATTTCAGAATCGCATGGAGAAATCTATTAAAACGAAAGGTGTTCGCCACTATCAATATCCTTGGACTGGCCCTAGGTTTTGGAAGTAGTATTTTGCTATATCTCTTTATGACGCACCATCTTTCCTTTGATAAATTCCACGAGAATTCGGAGCGGATTTACAGATTTACCACAGAGGAGCATCGGGACTTGATTGACTACGAGGCCAGCGTTCCGCCCGGTTTTGCAAAAGTATTCCGCGATAACTATGAATATTCTGAAAAAGTGGCCAAAATGGTAATCCAATGGGGGCTTGTTCTAGATGTGGAAAAGAGTTCAGGGGTTGTTTCCAAGTTTAAGGAAGATGTACAGTTCGTAGAAGAAGACTTTTTCAAAATCTTCAATTTTCCCCTTATTAACGGTACTAACTCGGTGCCGCTATCAGCGCCGAATACTGCGGTGATAACAAGTGGGGTCGCCCAAAAAATGTTTGGAACTACAAATGCAGTAGGTAAAACTTTCATCCTTGAAAACGATATAACGGTTGAAGTGACCGGAGTACTGCAAAACATTCCCAGAACTTCCTTTTTGCAATCTGAAGTCTTTGTTTCTTTTGAAAGCCTGCCTAGCTTTTTTGGATTCGCTGCTTCGGAGTCTTGGGGGGGTATCACCAGTAATCTTCAGTGTTTTACACGGTTAAAACCAAATCAAGACCCTAAAAAAATAGAAGATGCATTGCTTGCACTTCAAAAAGAGCACAGACCTTAGTGCAAGAACAAACATGTTTATACATTACAGCCTCTCTACGAT
>NZ_CAKZYF010000198.1 GCF_937884665.1 uncultured Allomuricauda sp.
CAGCGCTCTAAACCAACTGAGCTAATATCCCTTCAATTTGGTCCGCAATATCGGAAAATTGTTACCAATCTCCATATTCAGCGGAGTTCTTTTGAGTTTCATGTAGGGTTATGTGCAATAAGTTGCCCTCGGATAGATTGGGTTTAAGAATATCGTATATCACTTTTACAAAATACTCCGTGGTAGGAAAAACATCTTGAAATTCTGGGCAATCCTCATTTAGGTTTTTATGATCAAAACGGGCTTCGACCTCATTCTTTATCAGTTTTCCCAAATCGGCCAAATCCATAACAAATCCGGTATCAGGATTTATTTTGCCTCGGACCCTAACCTCCAAATCAAAATTGTGGCCATGATAGTTGGGGCTGTTGCATTTACCGAAGACCTCCTGATTTTTTTCATCGCTCCAATTCGGATTGTGCAATCTATGCGCGGCGTTAAAGTGGGCTTTCCTACAAATGGTGGCGATCATAAAAAATGATTTTCGGACTGCGAATTTAATGATCTACCCTATCAAAACCTATCGGTCTTTTGCTAAAATTCTGAAGTTATCGGATTTGCTGACGGTATTCCAATATTTTGACCAAGCTTTCCTTTGAATCAAATGCTAAGCGCTCCTTTTTTGCATACTTGATTAGGGCATCACCACTTTCTCCAAAAAAGGATTTGACTTTCTTTTTAGTTCTGGGAATTTCCAACAAGTAGTCAATGCTGTCCTCAATATAATCCACATAAAACTGCGTATTCATGACCTTAAATTTAGCGGATATCCCCTGCTCATAACCACTTTTCGCAGGTTGGGCCTTTTGAAATTTTTTTCGCTGCCTTTTATACAGCAAAAAGGCATCCCCAACATGCACCTCTTCCAAAAAACACCTTTCCAAATCATTGGAACTCCCCATTATGGTCTTACTAGTGAAAATCCGGTCTGAACCATCTACGAAAACGATGCGATACGCTTGTTTTGGGGTCACTCCTTTTACGTCCTTATCGTTCACCTTAAATTCCATGATATTGTCAACAAGGTCAAAACGAACGGGGTATACCTTATCCAAGTTGTTGATTTTTGCTAGAGTGAATTGTTGGTCCAGATACTTTGAGCCCTCGGCATCTTTGTATTTACTATTGTTGACATCAACAAAAAATGACAAATCATTCAGTGTAGTATTGGCGTTCTGGGCGATTTGCGCAGTCCCATGTAAACCCAATAGTAAAAAAAGTGCTAAGGATCTCGTTTTTTTCACCATGGCAAGTAAATAGTATTAGAAATAAAGATACCACCGTCCAATGGATAGAACGGTGGCCTTTTCGATAAAATTAAAAATTTCCGGGGTTCTGGGTGATGTTCGGGTTGTTGGTGATTTCATCGTCAACAATAGGAAAAATGACCTTATTGGCCCCAGGCGCGGACTCAGGACCCCCACTGGGTCTAAGGTTCAAGTTGTTTCTGAGGAGATCCATTCTACGATGTCCTTCAAAGCATAACTCTTTTCTGCGCTCTAATGCTACCGCATCTAAATCCACTGCGTCCAAATCATCTAAACCGGCCCGGTTTCGGAGTAGGTTGATGTCATTTAAAGGAGTATCGCCCACCGTAGATGCGTTCTGGAGGTTTGCCTCGGCACGGATTAGGTACATTTCGGTGATACGAAGGGCCATACCATCTGAAGCATTGTTTACAATATCCGGATATTTAGTAGTGAAAAAAGTAGCATTGCCCGCAGCATCCGAGGCAGCTTGGGACAACTCATCAAATCTTCTATCGCCAGATTCTGCGGCGAAGGTATCTATTAAGTCTTGGCTAAAAGGGGCATCTCCTCTTCCGCCGGGAGCTGGATTATAAAAGTTTACATAAACCTCGTCAGAACCGGGGACCGACTCATCTTGGGGACCGTCGTTGGGGGTATTTATGACCACAAAAATATGTTCAGAAGAAGTGGGATTGTCGTCATAGAAATCATAATCTGGAGCCAATGAATATTCTCCTGAAGCAATGACTTGATTGGCAAGATCAGCTGCTTCGGCCCACTGTTCCCGATACAGATACAGACGAGCCAATAACGCACGGGCGGCCCCCGATTCTGCCCGTTCACCGTTGCTATCGGGTAAGGTCGCTATGGCATCCAATAAGTCTTGCTCAATAAAAGCATGCACTTCATTTACTGTGGACCTTTCCAATTGAAAGTCGGACAGTTCACTTTCTGGTGTGAATACCTGAGTAGACAAGGGTACTCCAAAATTGGTTCCCCCATTAAATTGAAAGGGTTGGGCAAAAAGGTTCACCAATTGAAAGTAGGTAAATGCCCTGAGAAATTTTGCCTCACCAATAAACTGCGCTTTCTCGGTTTCAGAAAGATCAAGTAAATCCACATTTGGCAAATTGACAATAATGTTATTGGCTGCACCAATTAGTTCATAGGCATCGAACCAGATATTGTCTATGGTGGCATTGGTCGCCAGCGTTTCAAATTGATCGATTTCCTGTAGGGACGGAAAACTCCCTACAAAATTTACGTTGTCCGACATGAAGTCTGACATTAATTGTGGATTTCCGTTGAGGTCACCACTTTGATTTTTACTGTAAATGCCAACGACGGCTCCGTTGATGGAACCTTTTGTAGCAAATACGGTCGCTGTCTCTACATTATCTTCTGGGGTAACCACCAATTGGTCCTCGCAGGAGAAGAAAAGGGTCAGTCCGATAAGCATTGTGATTATTTGTCTTGTTTTCATAATTATTTTTTAAAAGGTTAATCGGGCTCCAAATGAATATAGCTGAGCTTGTGGAGCGGTAAAAAACGATTCGCCCTGGAACAGCGGATCAATATCATCGGTTACCTCAGGATCTATTCCATCCATTTCATCTGCTTTTAGGGTAAATAGATTGGTTCCCGTGGCATATATTCGAACTGCGGTAAAAACACCTCCCAGCTTGTCCAGGGCGGACTGCGGTAAGTTATATCCAAGGGTGACGTTCTTAATTCTTAAATAGGAAGCATCAAGTTGTTGTTGGGAAGACCTTTGGTTGAACAGATTAAAGGTTGAACTTGTTGGACTCGGCAGGAAGGCATTGTCGCCCTGCTGTCTCCAGAAGTTTAAATTTTGCCTTCTAATATTGACAATACCGCCAATGGCGTCATTCCCATCGGCAAATCGAAGCCCATCTATAACTACTTCATTTCCGTAAGAATAATTCATTAGTACCGAAAGATCAAAACCTTTGTAGGAGAAGGTGTTGGTCATACCTCCTGAAAAATCGGGAAGAGGGCTCCCTGTAACAACCCGGTCGGCTGAACTAGGGTTTGTGGTTACATTGCCATTGACGTCAAGCCACTCAGCATCCCCGGTCTGTGGATTGACCCCAACATATCGAATCAAAAAGAAGTTATTCAAGGATTCTCCTTCTATAGCTCGCTGAATGGGGCCATCGATAATTCTTCTACCTTGGGGGTCTGTGGCGGCATCCTCATTTAACGCCAATACCTTGTTTTCTATGGTTGTAAGGTTAAAATTGGTCCGCCACTCAAAGTTTTCAGTGCGTATGTTGACCGTGCTCAACTCAAACTCCCAACCGGAATTTTCCATCTCACCCACATTTCTGTTGATGTTGGTAAAGCCTGTTTGCGGGGGTAAGGCTTGAGCTAACAAGAGATCGCTCGTGGTCTTTTTAAAGTAGGAGGTGTTAAAATTGATGCGCCCGTTGAGAAAACTGGTCCTAAGACCGATATCGATAGTTTCACTTTCTTCCCATTTCAAGTCTGGATTTTCAGGATTTGGGGCCGGGACTATCCCAGATTCCCCATTGTAATCGCCAAATCCACCTGCATTGAACAGCCCCAAGGATGGAAACGTTCCCAATCTATCATTGCCAACGGTACCTATACTCGCACGCAAAGAAAGAAAATCAAAAAAGTTCAAATCCTGGATAAATGCTTCTTCCGAGAGAACCCAACCGGCCGCAGCAGACCAGAAGTATCCAAAGCGATTGTTGGCCCCAAATCGGGATGAACCATCACGTCTCACAGAACCTTCGACCAAATATTTGCCTTTATAGTCATAGGATACCCTGGAAAAGAGACCGAAGAGACGGGATGGAAAGCGATCTCCGTTCAACACAGTGGGCGTTGACCCAGAACCCAGGTTCCTAAGGTCATCTGTTAAGAAACCTGTGGAAGAAACGTTTGAACGGGTTCGTAAAGTTTCTTCGTAGTTAAGGCCTAAAAGTACGGTCAGCGTATGGTCATCATTGAAAGTATTGTTGTAGTTGATGGTTTGATTGGTCAACCAGCGGTCTTCACTTACCCAAATTTGTTGCGCCAGACCACCTGGGGTATTGAATTCCGCCTGTCTTACAAACTCTTCAAGGTTCAATTTGTCCATACCGAACTCAGACCTCCAGGTAAGTCCAGGAAGTGGGCTGATTTCCGTAAAGGCGTTACCAATTACACGAAAGGTTTTCAACTCGTCAGTATTTAAGGCTACCCTGGCAAAAATGTTGGGAATGAAAGATCCAGACTGGACGAAATTTCCATCATCATCAAATGCGGGCACCACCGGACTTTGTAAAAAGGCTGCTGTAAATGGTGCGTTGATGTTGTTCTCAATACCCACACGGTTCAAACGATTGTTTGTAATACCGAGATTCATTCCGGCTTTCAACCAGTCATTTACCTGAGTATCAATATTGATACGTGCACCTGCCCTTTCTTGGTCATTTCCAATAAGGAACCCCTCCGAGTCCTGAAAATCAAGTCCAAAAAAGAAGGACGTCTTTTCGCTACCGCCTCTCACACCTAGATTATAATTTTGGGAGATACCTGTACGTTGAACGCCTCCCAACCAATCCGTTCCTCCGGAACCAATTGCCCCTAGTCCCAAACTTTCTGGGGTTACTGGACTGCCTTGCTGAAGCGAAGCTACCTCTGATTTAAATAGGCGAAACTCATCTGCCGTCAAGATATCGGGAACATCGGTTGATTGGGAGTACTGGGTGCTCATATCGAAGGTTACCGTGGTCTTTTCGCCCTTTCTACCTCGTTTTGTGGTAATCAGGATTACGCCATTGGCTCCTCTTGAACCGTAAATGGAAGTGGCTCCAGCATCTTTGAGAACCGTCAAGGACTCAATGTCATTTGGATTTACATAAGACAGGGGATTGATACCGGTATTGCCACCTCGGTTCAATGTGTTCCCCGCAGTATCGGTAATAGGTACGCCGTCAATTACAATAAGGGGTTGACTACCTGAGTTTATGGAGTTCACTCCCCTTACCCTGATATCGGCTGCGGAGCCCAATACCCCAGATGCATTTACTATCTGCGTACCTGCTGATTGTCCTTGAAGTAATTGGTCCGCTGAAACTACCTGCAGATTTTCTATGGCTTCTTGTTTGACAATGCCTACATTTTGAATGATTTTTTTCTCTTCTTGGTTGCCATATCCGATTACCACAACTTCCTGTAGCGCTTGTGCATCTTCTTCCATCTGCAAATTGATGACATCTGATGCTCCAATCACCCGTCTCTCGGTTTTTTGACCGAGATAGGTGAATAGCAGGGCTTGTCCTTCGTTGGCAGTAATGGTATAGTTTCCGTCAAAATCAGTCTGGGTTCCGTTTGATGTGCCTTCCACAATAATGTTCACGCCGGGGAGCGGAAATCCGGTTTGGTCAGTAACCGTTCCTGTAATTGTCTTTTCTTGGGATAGCGCCACCGTTGCGAACAACAACGTAAAAAGCGTCCCAAACAGTTTCTTTACTTTCATAGAGTTAAAGTTTTGTTAGTACTACTGAGTTCGTGCAACTGAGAAAGGAAGGCGGGAAGAAGTGGTTTGACAGTTAATTCAAATAACACTCCCTTGTACGAAAACAAAACTTACTGGAAAGTCTAATTTTAAGGTAGTAAAGCCTCTCACCGCCTTACCTTTACAATTGCGGGAACAAAACAATCGGAAAGAATCCATAGAAAAGTGCTTCTAAAACGGCACGGAGTTTAAAATGGGACCTGCCAAACGGGAAGAACCACTTTTAGCATAAAACGCTCTTAAAACCAATGGGGCACAATGGCCTCATTTCGCCGAAAAGGACAAGTTGAAATTGGGATTGTAAATCAAGGTTTACTTAGAATTTTTTGGGTGGGTTTTGATTTTGTCCCTTGAAGGACAAATCTAGGAAGCGTGTCTCGCCAGATTTCTGAATTTATTGGGGCTAAGCCCTGTTTCCTTTTTAAAGGCACCATAAAAACAAGTCTTGCTGTTAAACCCAACCTGGTACATCACGGTTTTGACGCTTAGGTCAGGATTTTCGGTAAGAAGCTTTTTGGCATCTTTTAAACGATACTGGTTTAAAAGGGAATAAAAGTTTAAAGCAATGTGTTCGTTGATTACCTGGGACACTTTATATCGGTCTGTTCGGATATGGTTGGCCAGTGTATTCAGTCCCATTTCATTATCCTTATATACTTTATCCCGTTCAAAGGCCTGATAGACTTTTTCTTTTATCTGTGTTGCTTCGGAGAACGTTAGGCCGGACTTTTGATACTTCGTCAACAACTTGGCGTTTCGGTCACGGGCTTCTGGTTTTCCACTATGAAAAAAATTTGAGAACAACTGTATCATTTTATGGTCCCTTTGTTGAAAATCAACCTATAGTTACCATTTTTACCCTGGTTTGAGGTTCTTTCCGATAAGTGTTATCGTAACTTTTGGTCGGGTCACTTACATTAACTCGATCTTCGAGACCACAGGCAATAAAATAAGGTGGGAAATGTCTTTGGGAACTATAATTTTTCCCAAATATGATCGGACCCCAAACGGAAACTGCCCAAATGCTGAAATGTGCATTCATGGGGTGCCAGTATAGAAAGAAACGCTTCGTTGTTCCTGTTCTTGTACAGATGGTAGGTTTCTCCCACAATAGGTTGAAAAGAAAACTTGGCCGCATAGACCAAATTGTTGTACTCGTAGCGCTTCATTAGCTCTTCATACTGCACTTTGACTTCATCAAATTCTGCTTTCAACGAGTTATTGACTTTTCTAATGTTACTATTTTTCCAGGGCGATAGGTTATTGGATTCTATTTTGGGCGCCCCTAGCTGCGTGGCATAGGGTTTTAAAAAGGCATCGTACTTCTGTTCTTCTTCATTGAATACGATGTTATCGGGCTTTTTCTTTTTCATGCCCCAAAAATACAATCTCTACAGTAATTTGAAGTATTTCCGTTTTCTAAAGTTGGTCGTAATGAAGCAAAGTCAAATTCTCGGAAAAAAATAAAACCAAGTTTATGAAATGCTAACGGTACAAACCTGGGATTTTCCAAACCAACGTACTCTGTTCTTCGCCGCCCCTTTATAAATACTGTCTCGAACAAATCTAGGGATATAGCTCAAAATAATGGCAAATGGGTACCATGTGGGAATTTTGGCCAGTATTTTTAAAAAACCATCCGATAGCGTGTGTATACCTTGGTCATCCAAAAGTATGACCGTTTCCAATTCGCGGGTATTAAAACCATGGATTTCCAATAAGTTTTGTCCTTGATTGGATTGAAAAGGAACAAAATTAAAAATCTCCAAATCCGTTTCACGAAGGAGCCAACCGACTACACCATTGCAGAGATTACATTCCCCATCAAAAATTATGGTACTTTTTTCCATGCTTAAATGATTGTTTGATACCTTTTAGTTCGAAGGTTGTGGTATTCATTTCATTCTTGCTATGGGAAAACCGTATTTTTTGGAAAGATTTATGATTTAAAATATTCTTTATCCCAGCAATTCCAATATGCGCTCCAGGGCCATTCCACGGGAACCCTTGATAAATAGGTTACCTTTGATTATCGGATGGGATTTAAGGTATTTCTTTAAATCTTCGAAAGTTTCAAATTTAGAAAATGCAGTTTGGGTCTTCGAAAAATGGGTTCCTACCAAAATCACATCAGTAAATCCCAATGCTTGGACCATATCCACTATAGCCTGATGTTCGCTTGCAGAAGCCCCACCCAATTCAAACATGTCCCCCAAAATAAGAACCGGGTCTAATTTCTTGAGTTTGTAAAAGTTCTGGATGGCGACGGCCATACTGGTTGGATTAGCATTATAGGCATCCAGAACGATTCCAATACCATTTTTTTCCAATATTTGGGAACGATTGTTCTGCGGAATGTATTCTTCCAAAGCCAACTTAATGTCCTTTAGGGGAACGTTGAAATATTTTCCGATAAGCACTGCAGCGGCACAGTTGGTAAAATTATAGTCCCCGATTAACTGTGTTGTGATTTTTAATCCTTCCATTTCAAGGGTTACGAAAGGGGCGTCATTTTTCAATTCAATCTGGTAGTAAGAAGAATCGGCAGTGCTAAAGCCAATTTTTTTGATGTATCCCGAGAGCTTTTTAAGTTGAATGGGATCATCGGCATTCATAAAGACGTGTTTATCTTTGGCCATCAAATGGTCATAGAGTTCACTTTTGCCCTTGATTACCCCCTCAACTCCACCAAATCCTTCCAAATGCGCTTTGCCAAAATTGGTAATGTAACCGAAATCGGGTTGTGCTATGGAACTTAAAAATGCAATTTCCCTTTGGTGGTTGGCACCCATTTCAACAACGGCCATTTCAGTGTCTTCCCTAATAGAGAGCAGGGTTAGCGGAACACCAATATGGTTGTTGAGATTCCCCTGGGTGGCAATGGTTCTGTATTTCTTTGAAAGAACGTTGAAGATCAGTTCCTTGGTGGTTGTTTTTCCATTGCTCCCAGTTAATGAAATGACTTGGGCACTGCTTTTGTTCCTATGATGGGTAGATAGCTTCTGAAGGGTTTCCAGAACGTGCTCCACTACGACACACTTTTCAGAAAAGTTGAAATCCTTTTCATCGATAATGGCATAGGCAGCTCCTTGCTCCAGTGCCTCTTTTGCAAAGGTATTTCCATTAAAATTGGGGCCTTTTAGTGCAAAGAAAAGACAATTCGGCAGTATTTTTCGCGTATCCGTACATATCTGGGGATACTTCAAAAACAAGGAGTACAGTTCATTTATATCCATGGGCCGAAGATAAAAAAAAGCCCTGATGAAGAATCAGGGCTTTGCACTTGGTTGCTAACTATTTTATTTGGCTTTTTTATGCCGGACCGTTTTATTTTTGGATTTTGATTTTGAGCCTACTCGGGACATGGCGCATCTGAAGCCAACATCGTCAGTTGCCATATATTGGGGCAAATATCTACGTTGCGCTGGGTCCAACCAAAACGCTCTATCTCTCCAGGAACCTCCTTTATATACCCTGACTTCATCGTTTATCAAAGAAGTCCTGTAGTTGGAAGTATCGTATTGGCGCAATAATTTTCCCGTGGAATCCCTTTCCACTTTATGTTTGGGGGAATCATACATTTTTCGGTTATCTGCCTCATCGCTAAAGCGCTGGAAAAATCTGGATGAACCCGGGTCACCATCGCGATATCCTCTGTTGTCACTGGAAGAGAAGTTGGTCCTTAAATACGTTTCTTCATCTCCAACGGGAACTTCCTTGATTTCACCTGGCAGATTAACGGCTACAATTTTACCATTGGGTAGGGTGTCGTACACAATGTCATCCCGAAGGACTTCCACCTTTCCGTCCTCTCCTATAGCTTTTTTCAGATAGACATTACCTCTGTAGTAATTAAAATCACTGATTTCATCATCAACTATGGGTCGATACACATCGGCTACCCACTCAGAAACATTACCGGCCATATCGTAAAGTCCAAAATCGTTCGGTTTGTACGATTTTACCTCTGCGGTAATATCTGCTCCATCGTCAGACCAACCCGCTATACCGCCATAGTCCCCTTTTCCTTGCTTAAAGTTGGCCAATTGATCACCGCGACCAACTCTTTGTCCGTTACGGGTATAATCCCCTTCCCACGGATATTTTTTTCTACCGCGGTAGTTGTTGTATTCTCTTGAGCCAATAAGGGCCTGTGCTGCGTATTCCCATTCGGTTTCGGTAGGCAATCGGTATTCCGGTTGAAGTACCCCGCTACTTCGCTTGGCAAAGGAATTGATAGAATCTTTTTTCTGCTTTCCCTGCAAGGAGTCGATTTGACCCCCATACACGGATTCAGGATTGTTAAGGTACGCTTCCGTACTGAAAGTACCACCAATCTCGCCGTTCAATACTTTGTATTTTGCATCCTGTGCCAGAAATCCTTCACGCTCAAGCATGGCCTCGTTCACTCGGTCCGTCCGCCATTCTGCATATTGTGACGCCTGCACCCAATTCACACCAACTACAGGATATTCGGCATAAGCAGGGTGTCTCAAATAGTTGTTCGTCATGGTCTCATTAAAACCCAATCGGTTTCTCCATACCAAAGTATCGGGAAGCGCTCCTTTATATATATTGGCATAGTTCGGATTTTCAGGAGGATAAACAGCCTTTAAATAATCCAAATATTCAAGGTACATCACGTTGGTGACCTCTGTTTCATCCATGTAGAAAGATTGCACGTGCTGTTGGGTAGGGGTATTGTTCCAATCATGCATAATATCATCTTGCACCTTACCCTTGGTAAAAGTGCCTCCTTCAATAAACACGGTTCCAGGTGGTGTTTCTTGTTCCTTAAAGTCGGAATTGTATTGAAATCCTCCTTCTTTCGCGTTGATTTTCCATCCTGTGGCTCTTGAAATGTTCTTAGATGAAGAGGATGATGAGTTTTTACAACTGGAAATTCCTCCAACAATAACAGCACAAGAAAGTACAACTTTGATAAGATGTTTTTTCATAATTTGGGCTTGAGTACTTTTTATTTTAGGGGTATGACCCTAACACTACTTCAATTCGATTTTGATTTTACAATCTATAAACGAAAAATTGGCTATTATATTTTATGGTAATCCAAGAATAACGGCCAAATCTAAAATCTTAGTTTTTACCCTAAACGTGTTCTTTTATAAATTAGTATGTTCCCCTAAGTTTTTCATGCTTGCAATAGTTACCTTCGCCTAAGAACAACAGAACCAATCCTAGTTATTTGCAGGGCTTGAATCAAAAAAAGCACTTTTGTTTACAAGAATTTAATGAAAAGTACGTTTTGTTGTAACATATTCAATACTATTTGAAGCTTAAGGGTGTTATAGCCCCGACATTTTTAACGCTAAACTTAAAAAATGAAGAAGTTACTTTTGGTGATACTTTTAATTGTGTTTTCGCGCGCCAGTGCGCAACAGGAAAGAGCCATCACCACAGCAGTCCCGTTTTTGACCATTGCCTCGGATGCACGTGCAGCGGGGATGGGGGATATGGGCGTGGCTACTACCTTTGACATCTTTTCCCAGCAATGGAATCCTGCAAAGTTTGCCTTTGCTACACAAAAAAGTGGTGTTGCCGCTAGTTTTACACCTTATTTGGAAACCATTGTAAACGACGTTTCCCTGTTAAACGCGAGTTATTACAATAAATTAAACAACAATAGAGGGGCATTTGCATTCTCTGTACGCTATTTTGGTTTGGGTGAGATTGAATTACGCCAGACCATTGATGAGGATGCTACTTTGGTAAATCCAAACGAATTCGCCATAGATGGAAGCTATTCCTTAAAACTGAGCCCTACTTTTTCAATGGGTATTGCAGGTCGATTTATCAGCTCGAACCTAAGATTTCAAGATGCTACCCAAGATTCCCAAGCTGCCAACGCATTCGCCGTGGATATTGCTGGTTTTTATCGTTCCAGGGAAATTGCATACAATAGTTTTGATGGTAGATGGCGTGCCGGTTTCAATATCTCCAATATTGGGAACAAGATTCAGTATGATGCGGAAGGACAAGAGAATTTTTTGCCGACCAACTTAAAATTTGGCGCCGGTTTCGACTTTATTTTTGACCAAGACAATGTTTTGGGCGTTCATACCGAATTCAATAAGCTCTTAGTTCCAACTCCTCGGGATTTCAATGGTGATGGCGTCATTGGTCCAGAAGATAATGATGAATACCAACAAATTGGATTTTTAAGTGGTGCTTTCGAATCTTTCGGAGATGCTCCCGATGGTTTTAGTGAAGAACTTCAAGAGGTGACATGGGCACTTGGAGCTGAATATCGCTTCCAAGAGGCATTTATGCTACGCGGAGGCTATTTCAACGAAAGTGAGGAAAAAGGGGCCAGACAGTTTTTCACACTCGGTGCTGGCTTTAAGTTTAAAACGGCACAAATCGATTTGTCCTACCTTTTTTCAACATCCCAGGTTCGAAATCCCTTGGAGAACACCCTGCGATTCTCATTATCCTTCAATTTTGGAGAAGAGTTTTTCAACGATTAAAAAGTAATTCTAAGATATTTTTAGAGAAAACCCGTCCATCAACGGGTTTTCTTATTTTTGGGAAATAGCCAGCACAGGTATGAAAAAACAGCACCTTGGATTTGAACTCATTATTTATGATGATGAGAATGAACTGCCCGCTTTTGAAAAACGTCTGTTGGATAAGGCCATAAAGGCCCGTAAAAGTGCTTATGCCCCCTATTCCAATTTTCAGGTAGGTGCCGCGGTGCTCATGGAAAATGGCGAGGTGGTCATTGGAAACAATCAAGAAAATGCATCCTACCCCTCTGGACTTTGCGCGGAGCGCGTAGCGGTTTTTCAAGCAGGGGCCCTGTATCCTGGAGTGGGAATGCTAGCTATTGCCGTAAGCGCAGCCTCCAACAATCATCTCGTTGATGTTCCCGCGGGTCCCTGTGGCAACTGTAGGCAAGCCATATTTGAATATGAGGTCAAACAAAAATCCCCGATTTCCGTATTGCTCCAAGGCGAAAAAGGACCTGTGTTCAAATGTGGTTCCATTAGCGACATTTTACCCCTTGCTTTTGGCAACTCATTTTTAGGGGATTCTTAGTGTTCAATTCTTTTTCACAAAAGAGATATATATGTATTTTTGTTTTTCTTCTCAAAACGAAGAATATCAATAAAGCAAACTGTTGATGAAAAAAATTACCAAGGAAGTTTATTTGAAGTGGTATGAGGATATGCTGTTCTGGAGAAAGTTTGAGGACAAACTGGCAGCTGTCTATATCCAGCAAAAAGTTAGAGGTTTTCTACATCTGTACAATGGACAAGAGGCGGTTCTTGCAGGTTCATTACATGCTATGGACCTTACTAAAGACCGGATGATAACCGCGTATAGAAATCACGTTCAACCCATCGGTATGGGGGTCGATCCCCGCAAAGTAATGGCCGAATTGTTCGGAAAAGTAACCGGCACCTCCAAAGGTATGGGGGGGTCCATGCATATTTTTTCCAAAGAGCACCGATTCTATGGAGGTCATGGAATTGTAGGAGGTCAGATACCCTTAGGAGCTGGACTTGCGTTTGCGGATAAGTACTTTAAACGGGACGCTGTAACTTTGTGTTACATGGGAGATGGTGCGGTTAGACAGGGTTCTTTGCACGAGGCATTCAACCTGGCCATGCTCTGGCAACTGCCTGTGGTATTTATTTGCGAAAACAATGGATACGCTATGGGGACCTCGGTTGAAAGGACATCGTACTCCACGGATATCTGGAAGTTAGGTCTGGGCTACGAAATGCCCTGTGGACCAGTGGATGGAATGGACCCAGCCATAGTAGCGAAAGAGGTGGATAAGGCCGTAGAGCGGGCCAGAACAGGTGGAGGACCAACTTTTCTGGAAATGAAAACCTACAGGTACCGCGGGCATTCCATGTCTGATGCACAGCATTACAGGACAAAGGAGGAGGTTGAGGAATACAAAAAGATTGACCCTATATCCCAAGTAAAAGATGTCATTTTTGAGAAGGGTTATGCGGATGAAGAGGAAATAAAGGGAATCGATAAACGGGTCAAGGAATTGGTCTCAGAATGTGAGAGATTTGCAGAGGAATCTGATTTCCCACCGGTCAATCAACTGTACGATACGGTATACGAACAAGAGAACTATCCATTTTTACAACATAAACTTTAGGTAGATGGCAGAAGTAATCAATATGCCAAGATTGAGCGATACCATGGAGGAAGGTACCGTGGCGAAGTGGCTCAAAAAAGTAGGGGATAAGGTAGAGGAAGGCGATATTCTTGCAGAAATAGAGACGGATAAAGCCACCATGGAATTCGAATCGTTCCATGAGGGCACGCTTTTACATATCGGAATAGAAGAAGGAGATGGAGCTCCAGTGGATTCCCTTTTGGCCATCATCGGGAACGAAGGTGAAGACATCTCGGCGCTGTTGAACGGGGGTGGAAATACAGATACCCCCATAGTGGAAGTATCCAAGCCAACTGAGGAAACCCAAGAAGAAATCAATACCCCCACCGCCTCTGCGCCTACCGAAATCCCTGATGGTGTGGAGATTGTCAATATGCCCAGACTTAGTGACACAATGGAAGAAGGAACGGTTGCCGCATGGTTGAAGAAAGTAGGGGATACCGTAGAAGAAGGCGATATTCTGGCAGAGATTGAGACGGACAAGGCCACCATGGAATTTGAGTCCTTTTATTCAGGAACCCTCTTGCATATTGGAATCCAAGAGGGCGAAGGTGCTCCAGTTGATTCCCTTTTGGCCATTATTGGTCCAGCAGGTACTGATGTCAGTGCCGTCCTCAATGCACCTGCGGGTACCGATACTTCTGCAATTGCTGAGGAAACCACAGCTGTTGAACCGAAAGGGGAAGAAGAAAAAGCGGGGGAAACAATCTCCGCCGCAGATGGGCAACGTATATTCGCATCTCCGCTCGCCAAAAAAATTGCTGAGGATAAGGGAATCAGTCTCAATGAGGTAAAAGGTTCTGGGGATAATGGCAGAATTGTTAAGCGGGACGTAGAAAATTATCAAGCGGCTCCAACGAGTGTCCCGGTTCCAACGGTTGAACCTGCAGAACAACAAGTTGAGTCCCCCACGGCACCTATTCGTTTGGCTGTAGGAGAGGAAAGTATTGAAGAGGTGAAGAATTCGACCATGCGCAAGGTTATTGCCAAACGTTTGGGAGAATCTAAATTTTCTGCACCACATTACTACCTTACCATAGAGGTAGATATGGACAATGCCAAGGCCTCTCGGGCCCAAATCAATAGTCTACCAGATACAAAGGTTTCTTTTAACGATATGGTGCTAAAGGCATGTGCCATGGCCTTAAAGAAACATCCCCAAGTAAATACCACTTGGAATGGTGACTCAACCGTATACAAGCACCATATCCATATGGGTGTAGCGGTGGCCGTAGATGAGGGCTTGGTAGTACCTGTGATCAAGTTTGCCGACCAATTGAGTCTTACCCAAATTGGCGCATCGGTCAAAGATTTGGCGGGTAGGGCGCGTACCAAAAAAATTAAGCCTGAGGAAATGGAAGGCAGTACATTCACGGTATCCAATTTGGGCATGTTCGGTATCCTAGAGTTTACGTCCATAATAAATCAACCGAATTCTGCTATATTGTCCGTTGGTGCCATAGTGGAAAAACCAGTGGTAAAAAATGGAGAAATAAAAGTGGGAAGTACCATGAAAGTTACTTTAGCATGTGACCACAGAACCGTAGATGGTGCCACAGGCGCCCAATACCTTCAGACTTTGAGGGCCTATCTGGAAAATCCGGTAACTATGCTGGCATAGCGCATTCCCACTACAAATAAAAAAGCATCCATTTTTGGATGCTTTTTTTAACTTTAAAAACTTCAAAATAGTACTATGAAAAGTCTATTCGTTATTCTATTTCCCTTATTTCTAATCAGTTGTGGTACCACTAATATGGTGGAAACTTCAATGGTAAAAGAACCAAATGGCACTGAGAGGGTTAATAAAAAAATGGATGGTACTACTTTAGTTTCTGGTGCAAAGCACCTACAATTTACCGATACGAAACGTATCGGAGAAATCATGGGGTATCTGGCTTCAGACGATTTAAAAGGGCGTGACTCGGGAAGTGAGGGTATCGAAATGGCGGCGAGATATATCGAAGATTATTTTAGAACCTACAAAGTTGCACCATACTATCCTGAATATCGAGATACGCTATCCAACTACAGAAAAACATCATTTAATGTCGTTGGGATGGTAGCAGGTTCCGACCCAAAATTAAAGGACGAATTCATTATGATCGGAGCGCATTACGATCATATCGGAATCATCAAAATAGAAAATGGGGACGCTATCGCCAATGGCGCCAATGACAATGCTTCTGGTACAACATCGGTGATGGAACTGGCCCGTTACTTTGGTACAAACCGAACCAATAAAAGGAGTTTGATATTCGCTTTGTTCAGTGCAGAAGAAAAAGGATTGTTGGGCTCAAAACACATGGCAAAGAGAATGAAAGCCGATAGTTTGAACCTCTACACCATGCTCAACTTCGAGATGACGGGAGTGCCTTTACGCGGAAAGGACTACACGGTTTACATCACCGGTTTCAAGAAATCCAACTTAGCGGAAGTGAGCAATAAATATGCTCAAGAAAACCTGGTGGGATATCTACCTACAGCTAGAGAGTTCAATCTGTTCCAGAGATCGGATAACTACCCGTTTCACAAGGAATTTGGTATTCCTTCGCATACTTTCTGTACTTTTGACTTCACAAACTTTGCTTTTTATCACCGTGTTGGCGATGAAAATGAGTTAATGGATTTTAATCACATGGCTACTTTGGTAAATAAGCTCATCCCCGTTGTAGAAGGTATTGCAAATGCCAATACGCAAGAAGTCAAAATAAATTAACCAGGTATCTCACTAGGAATGCATTGGAGAAACTTTTAGTATGGGCAACATTATAATTACAGGTACCAGCAGAGGTATTGGTTTTGAGTTGGTCAAGCTTTTTGCACAAGGCGGACATCAAATTTTGGCCTTGTCGCGGAATGCCCGACCCGTTTTGGATTTACAGTTGCCCAATGTGCATGCTTTTCCATTTGATTTAGGAAACGCCGAACATTACAATGACCTAGCTACCTTTATAAAAGATTGGCCCAAGGTAGATGTGCTCATCAATAATGCAGGAAGCTTACTGAACAAACCTTTCTTGGAAACTTCTCCAGAGGAATTTAAAAAGGTCTATGAAGTGAACGTATTTGGGGTTGCTGAGGTAACGCGAAATGTTTTGCCAAAAATGGCCAAGACGGGCCATGTTCTTACCGTAAGTTCGATGGGCGGTGTGCAAGGCAGCATGAAATTTCCAGGACTTTCCGCCTACAGCTCAAGTAAAGGAGCTGTAATCACTTTAACGGAACTCTGGGCAGAGGAATTTAAGGAAACGGGTCCCAGTTTCAATGTTCTGGCCATTGGTGCGGTACAGACCGAAATGCTGGCTGAAGCTTTTCCTGGATATGAAGCTCCGGTCACTGCTCAGGAAATGGCCAACTACATTGTGAATTTTGCTCTTACCGGACATAACTTGTATAATGGAAAGTTGTTGCAGGTGAGCAATAGTACACCATAAATCCAACATGTTCCATAAAGCTGTACTTTTGAAAATGTGAATGTTACCTTGAGCAAATATTTGCCCCAAGGGGCCGTGAAGCCTTGTTTTGAATTGATCAAAGCGTACGAAGTGCACCTGAAAATCGTAAACCATAGGGTTACAAGACATGGAGATTATCGGAAACTGCCAGAAGGGAGGCATCAAATTACGGTAAATGCCTCCTTGAATAAATATCGATTTCTTATCACTTTAATTCATGAGATTGCCCATTTAGTGGCTTTTGAAACTTATGGTCGATTTATCAAGCCCCATGGAAAAGAGTGGAAAAAAACCTTTCAACAATTGATGTTGCCCTTTATCCGACCTGATATTTTCCCTTCGCAACTACTCCCTTTAATTGCCAATCATTTTAAAAACCCAAAGGCAAGTAGCAGCACAGATGCGCGATTGGCTATAGCGCTCAAAGCTTTTGACCTTGAAGAAAGAAGTAACCAATATGTTTACGAACTGCCATTGGGGAGCACTTTCCGTCTCTACAACGGTAAATTGTTCAAGAAAGGTGAAAAGCGAATAAAGCGGTATGAATGTGTGGAATTGGGCACGGGCAAAGTATATTTGTTTCAGCCCAATGCAGAGGTCGAAATGATATCGTAAATACAAAATAAAGACCGTTTCGAGAACAGGGGATAAATTCTGTACGCATTTTGTAGCAGGTACTTCTTCAAGTTGAAGATGCCAGTAAAACCATATTAAGGATGAATAAAAATTATTATGCCGTCTTGATGGCAGGAGGCGTGGGATCGAGATTTTGGCCTGTGAGCACATCCTCGTATCCCAAACAATTTCATGATATGTTGGGAACGGGTCAAACCCTGATTCAAAAAACATTTGAACGTCTCAATCAGTTTGTTCCTACTGAGAATATCCTGATTTTGACCAATGAAATGTACAATGCCATTGTATTGGAGCAGTTGCCCATGGTGACCCAGGACCAAGTGGTTTTGGAACCCGCCATGCGGAATACTTCGCCCTGTATTCTGTACGCCTCCCTCAAAATTCAGAAAATGAATCCCAATGCGGTAATGATCGTGGCACCCAGCGATCATTGGATTGAGGATGAGAATGCCTTTGCCCATGACGTAAAAACTTGTTTTGACAAGTGTGAAAAGGAGGCTGTTCTCTGTACTTTGGGCATTCGACCTACTTTCCCAAATACGGGATTTGGGTACATCGAATTTGAAAAGGAAAGTGACCAAAAATTGAAAAAAGTGATTCAATTTCGGGAGAAACCTGACTATGAAACGGCCAGAGAGTTTCTGAAACAAGGTAACTTCTTATGGAATGCTGGGATATTTATGTGGAGTGTGGAGACCATTGTAGGAGCTTTCAAGAAGTATCAGCCCAGTCAATACAAGCTATTTCAGGAGGGATATTCCTGTTATAACACGCCCGATGAGCCAGAATTCATCCAGGAAAACTATGAAAGGGCGGAAAACATATCCATCGATTATGCTATATTGGAACGGTCCCAATCTATTTTTACGTTACCCGCCAGTTTTGACTGGAACGATTTGGGGACATGGGGTGCATTATATGATAAGTTGGACAAGGATAGTGCAGAAAATGCTACTGTGAACTGCAGAACCGTGTTGGTCAATGCAAAGAACAACATGATACGCACAGCGACCAATAAAGTGGTCGTGGTTGATGGTTTGGAAGACTACATTATTGTGGATAAGGAAGATGTACTGTTGATTTACCCCAAGTCCAAACAACAGGACATCAAAAAAGTTCGAGGTGAAATAAGCGACACTTTTGGGGAACATTACGCTTAAACTATGAGTCAAAATTTATTTAAGGAAGATGAAAATCCAACGGAAGCCAGTTCGGAGGAGGTAAAAAAGGACTTCAAAGGACTCTTGGGAAGTGTCCGAAAATTTGCTACGGAGCTGCTCGAAATACGCAGTAATACCGATCCCGTTGCTACGAGGGAATCGATTATTGCTGACATTCCATTCAAAGGACATACCTCATGGATATTGATTTGCTCCATTTTTATAGCTTCCATTGGTTTGAACGCCAATTCCACGGCGGTAGTTATTGGAGCCATGTTGATTTCTCCCTTGATGGGTCCTATTTTGGGTATGGGAATGTCTTTGGCCATTAATGACGTTGACCTCTTGCGACGTTCCTTAAAAAACTTCGTGGTAATGGTGGTCCTGAGTGTTTTAACGGCTTATCTTTTCTTCGCTTTTTTTCCACTTCGCGATGAATCTTCTGAACTCTTAGCCCGGACCAAACCAGATATTCGGGATGTGCTTATCGCTTTTTTTGGCGGTTTGGCCCTAGTAATTGCCCGGGCCAAAAGGGGTACCATAGCCAGTGTTATTTTTGGGGTTGCAATTGCTACCGCGCTTATGCCGCCCCTGTGTACCGTAGGTTTTGGTTTGGCCATAGGGAAGTTGCAATATGCCCGGGGTGCCATCTATTTGTTCACCATTAACACTATTTTTATCGGTTTGGCCACCTTTCTGGTCATCAAATACCTTCGGTTTCCCATGGTGCGCTATGCAAATTCCCGAAGGAGAAGGTTTATTGCCCGGGTAGCTTCTGTGGTAGGTTTGGCGGTTATGATTCCGGCAGGGTTTACCTTTTATTATGCCCTTCGGGAAAGTCGATTTTCGGCGGATGCCCAACAATTTGTCAACACGGAGCTAGAGAGTTTGCCCAATGCCTCCTATTTGAAAAGGAATGTGAATCTTTCCTACAATGCGGATGGAGAAAGTAGCATTGAACTGTTTTCTTTTGGAGAGTATCAAATTCCAGAGTCGACACTTCAGATTTTGAATTCTAGATTAAAAGATTACTCCGGATTGAAAAATACTGTGGTGACCGTAAATCAATCCAAAAATACAAGTTTGGATGAGTTAAAATACATGCAGGCACTTCGGGAAAGGGATTCCCTGGATATTTTGAGCAGAACGGCTCAAATTGCATTTCTACAAAACAAGGTCCGTGAGCTAACGGATTTGGAAAGAATGCGGATTCCATTTCAGGAAGTGGTTTCCGAAGCCAAGATAAATTACACCGATTTAGCTTCCATTGGATTCGCCTATCAAATTCAAACGGATTTCAACAAAACCGATACTATTCCAGTTTTTGAAGTGAAGTGGAAGGACAATGTCCGAAGAACTCAGAAGACAGCTGAACATCAAAAGTTGACACAATGGTTGAAAACAAGGCTCCAAGATACCACTTTGGTAATCCGGATTGCTGACTGATCATTCCTTGAACAACATTCCTGAACCAGGAATGTTTTCGTTTTCGTTCCATGCTGGCTGCCAAAATAGAGTAGTTGCTGCCGCGTCATCCGTATCATGATCATAATATCGAATTCCAAAACGTAAAGAAGACCAGGAGTTACCGTACATTTTATCCAGATATGAGGTTGGAATTGAAATTTCCATTTGTACCCCATCTTCGGTCTTTTTTTGCACAGTGGATATTTTGACCGGTAACCTATCTTCTCGAAATACCGGTTTTTCTGATTTAAATGTCCGTAGATAAGCTATCCAATCGCGACCTCTGCCTTCCCCTTCATTAAAAGCGCTCAGTGAAATTGGGCGGCCATCCAAGTCAAGAATCAACGCATCTTGATTCCAATACGAGCCTTCTTCATCCACGTAAAATTCGTCGTCCTTGATATCAACCGCGATATATAGATTGTCTTTATCAAATGCCGTGGCGAATTTGATGGAACAGTCCTCTTTACCCTTGTAATCAAATGGAGCGCCGTCTATATGGTCGACCGTTGTCCAAGGAATATCCCATTCTTTGAGGTTTCCATCCAGTTTTATTGTTGAGATGGAAGGTATCCCATATTTATAGAAAGGCTTGAATTTTAAGTCCGAAGCGAAGGCTACATTGGGTCTGTCCTTAAATTCGTAGGTGATCTCGGCTTCAATATTCAAGGTTGAAAATTCCTCCAGCATCTTGTTGTTTATGTTATAAATTTTAAGATTGAATATGGTCACGTCGTTGGGCTCAACAATGAATTCATTCTTTTCCAGTTGGTAGAAAAAGACATCATCGGCCTGCCCTTTTAGCTTAACATGCATTCGGGTGTCTGTGCTATTTGTGGCCTTTACACGAGCCAAGATGGTTTCCGGTTGTTTTTCTTCAAGATAAATCGGGTCTATTCGGACAGGGAAAGGTCTGTTCCGAACGAGTTCAACCAATTCCTCTGTGGTAATGTCTTCATTCCAAATACCATCCAAGAACAAATTGGCCAAAATAGGTCCTTCATCGGTCATGGTGGCCCAAACCACATGATCGAATTCACCGTAGGCCTTGCCTCTCAACCTACTGCCACCGCCCGTAGTGGCCAAGGCAATATACTTACCGTTGTTTCTTTCTGTTTTCCAGTAGCGGTGGTAATGCCCGGCAAAAACATTATGCTTTCTATTTTGGAGCAGGGTTTCCACGTCTTTCCAACGTTTGGTGTCTTCTTGTACCCACAAGGGCTGGTGGATAAAGACCAGCGTCCATTTGACATCGGTATTTTCTTCCAAAGTCTTCCTTATGTATTCGTACTGTGCATCATCAATGGTGCCTCTACCAGCACCTCTTAGGTTATCTTCGGAGTTAAGGCACAAAAAGAGTACATCTTTATAGACAAAATGGTAATAGGAAACTCCGAATAGTTCTTTCCATTTTCGCTCCATGACCTCATTGGTGATATCGTGGTTTCCTGGCACATAGAAAAAGGGTACTTTAAGATTCTCGATAAAACCCTGAAATTCCTTCCATTCTGCATTCAGTTGAATTGTGTCACGAGTGTAGCCGTCTATCAGGTCACCGACACTCATTACAAATTCAGGTTGCAATAGATTTAATTTCTCAACTCCCGTTGCAAAAATTCCCGGTCTCCTTCCACCGGTCCTATCGGTTACTATAGCAAATTGAAATTGCTCAGGTGAGGCATTCCATTCAATATGGTTCCAAGGTTTTTGCTCCGTAGGAATGTCGATGTAGATGGTTGGTTTGACTTGCGCGAAGCTAATGGCAAGAAATGTAAAAAGGAAGGGTAGGGCTAAATAGGATTTCATGATGTCGCTTTTGGCGAAATTCAACAATCATCCTGAACAAAACCACTCTTTAAGTTTAAGGTTGGGTTACTATTTTAAAATTGGTAACGGTTTCAATTTCGTTCTTCAATGTACATTTGCCTAACTTTTTTGAAGAGTTCGGAGGAATAGACAAAATTGGTCACAGCTTCGTTGTCAGTTTTGAACACTTCTTTGTTGGTGCCTTCCCATTCTTTGAATCCATTTTTCAGAAAAATGATTTTCTCCCCGATTTCCATAACAGAATTCATATCATGGGTATTGATGACCGTCGTGATATCGTATTCTTTGGTCAATTCTTGGATCAGGTTGTCTATCAGAATAGCGGTTTTGGGGTCCAAACCCGAGTTGGGTTCATCACAGAACAAATATTTGGGATTCATGACGATGGCCCTTGCAATGGCAACACGTTTTTTCATACCGCCTGATATTTCTGAGGGGAATTTTTTATGGGCATCCACTAAATTCACCCGTTCCAGGACAAAATCCACACGGTCTTTCATTTCCGCCCGCGATTGTTTCGTGAACATTTCCAAGGGAAACATTACATTTCCTTCTACCGTCATCGAATCGAAAAGAGCACTACCCTGAAAAACCATGCCCATTTCTTGCCGTAAATCCCTTCTCTGACTTATGGTGAGTTCGGAGTAGAACTGTCCATCATAGCAAATCTGGCCCTCCTCTGGTTCAAAAAGTCCTAAAAGGCACTTCAGGAATACGGTCTTTCCTGAACCACTTTGTCCAATGACCAAATTGGTTTTTCCTTGGTCAAAACAAGTGGTAATGCCTTTCAAAATATGGGTTTCGCCAAAAGATTTATGGATGTTTTCTACTTCAATCATCAGCCCAATAATAGTTGTGTAAGGATATAATTCAAAATAATGATCACTACGCTGGTCCAGACAAAAGAGGTAGTACTGGCCTTTCCCACTTCAAGAGCGCCCCCTTTCATGTAAAAACCATGGTAGGAAGGAATGGTAGCGATGATGAAAGCAAAAACCACAGTTTTTATAAAGGCGTAGGTAACATGAAATGGAATAAAGTCGAGCTGTAGACCTTTCACAAATTCACCGCTTGGGGCATACCCTCCGAAAGCCCCGGCAATCCAACCCCCAAATATTCCAACGAACATGGCGACAGCTACCGCAAAGGGATACATCAACATGGCAATTATTTTTGGAAATACCAGATAATTCAGCGAATTGACCCCCATGACCTCCAATGCATCAATTTGTTCGGTCACCTTCATGGTCCCTATGCTGGAGGTAATGTAGGAACCGACTTTTCCCGCCATAATAATGGAGGTAAAGGTGGGGGCAAACTCCAGAATAACAGATTGTCTTGTCGCAAAACCTATCAAACTTTTTGGAATGAGCGGACTGTTGAGGTTCAACGCGGTTTGTATGGTCACCACTCCGCCAATAAAAAAAGCAATAAAAATGATTATGCCCAGCGACCCAAAAATAAGTTCATCGATTTCTTTAAGTATCAGCGACCGCATGATTGGCCATTTGGTAGGTTTTTTAAATACTTCCCAAACCATGATGAAGTATTTTCCAATCGCTTCCAGATAATTCATGCGACTAAAATAAGAATATTGCGCTGTATTTAACCTTGATTTAAATTTTAAAAGGGGCGAATAATAGATAGCTTTGTTGGCATTTGATAAAACCGCTTACCATGAAAGGAAGTTCACTTTTCCTAACTTTTATATTGCTCATCTTCAGTAGTTGTTTACAGGCTCAGCGAAACAAGAAAAAGGTGCCCGATGAAAAACCCCTTGAAATTGCACAAACCCCAAAATTGGTGGTAGGTATAGTAGTCGATCAAATGAGGTATGATTATCTAACCCGTTTTTGGAACCACTATGGTGAAGGCGGATTTAAACGATTGGTCCGGGAAGGTTTTTCTTGTAAAAACCATCATTTTAATTATGCTCCTACAAGTACTGGTCCTGGCCATGCTTCGATTTACACGGGTACCACTCCCAAAATGCATGGGATTATTGCTAACAATTGGTATGATAAAACCCAGGACTTGGGGGTTTACTGCGCCGGAGACAGTAAGTACAATTCTGTAGGGACTTCTTCGAACGCTGGAAAGATGTCCCCGCACCGCATGCTCTCCACAACTGTTACCGATCAATTGCGTTTGCATACACAAAAACGGGGTAAAGTAATTGCGGTGGCTTTAAAGGATAGAGGGGCTGTATTGCCAGGTGGACATATGGCGAATGCAGCCTATTGGTTTGAAGGGAACGACTTAGGGAAATGGATTACCAGTACCTATTATATGAATCAACTTCCCCAGTGGGTGATAAATTTTAATGCATCTGATGCGGTAAAACAGTATAAGAAAGCATGGACTACCTTAAAAGATATCAGTCTCTATGTTGAAAGTGGTGCGGACAATAATGCGTATGAGACACCCTTTGAAGAGGAAGCAAGCCCAACATTCCCGCATAGTACCCCAAATCTTTTAAACAAAGAGAAAGATTTTGAAATATTGAAATATACTCCTTATGGAAATAGTATTACCACGGATTTTGCTCTGGAAGCACTGGAAAAAGAAGGTTTAGGAACTGATACTTCTACCGATTTTCTGGCGATAAGCTATTCAAGTACCGATTACATTGGTCATAAATATGGTGTAAATTCCAAAGAGATTCAAGATACCTATTTGCGATTAGATTTGGATTTGGAGCGTATTCTGAAAACCCTGGACCAAAAGGTGGGAGTTGGGGAATATACCGTATTCTTGACCGCAGACCATGGAGCGGTCCATGTACCCGCTTACTTAAGGGACCAAAAAATTCCAGCGGGTTATATTGATATGGGCAGTATGCGTGGCAAGTTCAATGAATTTTTACGCTATAAGTACGGTACCATAGACGTAGTCAGGAATATCTCCAATTTCCAAGTGTTCTTAAATCACAAGGTTATTGAAAATTTGGATATTGATTTGGCGGATGCCCAAGAAGAAATTGCTTTAGAACTTTTGCGGTATGATAAAGTGAATACGGTATATACAGCATTTCAGATGTGGCAAAACGAATATACATCCGGTATTCCGTACATTTTGCAAAAAGGGTATAACCAAAAGCGTTCCGGGGATGTTCTTTTTGTGCCCAGGCCTGGGTTTGCCCAATATGGAAGAACAGGCTCTACCCATGGTTCTCCCATGATTTATGATACCCACGTACCCTTGTTGTTCTTTGGGAAGGGAATCAAACAAGGAACTACTGTAAATAGAACCGAAATTCCTGATATCGCACCTACCATTTCAACTTTATTGGGCATGGCATTTCCTAATGGAACTACTGGGAAACCCATAGAAGCGGTTTTGGAATAGGGTCATATTTTTACTCCGGCAACTCAAAGGCATTTTCGAAATCCAATTGGACAATTTCAAATAGGTATTCTGTTTCACCTAACTTTTGAAAAGTTTTATCATCGGCTCGAAATAATTTTTTGTCAGTAAAACATTCTGTATTTGTTCCTGGCAAATTTCTTGCTGAGCATACGTATGCATTTCCATTGTCGAACTTTATCACCACTGAGTCCACTGATTTGGTCCTATTATTATTACATCCAGAAAAGCCGCGGAAAAATTCAGAGGGATAAGAGCATTCTCTTGATGAAGAGGGATTAATCTCAGCCTTTTCAAATAAGTCTCCATTGACGTATAGTTCAAAAACGAAGCTGATGTTAGAAGAGTTACGCGTCGTGATATTATAGTCAACAAGCTCTGGTTCACTGGTACAGCCATTAAAGAGCACCAAGGAAAATATTTTAAAAAGACATATCCTCTCAATTAATCGCATGTCCTTTGGTTTTGCCGCGCCACATCCATATAGCTGAAAATTTCGGTTAATTCATAGGTCGTGACTCCCAAAGGACGGTTCGCATTCAACTTATTTCTCCATGTACTGAAGCTCCTACTTTGGTTTAATGCATCTTGAATTTGCCTGAGCGTATAACCATTAACTTCATCATTTGGATAATTATCGTCCACAGTATTTTGGTTATGTACATCTATCAAATCTATTACGATAGGGGTATATTCGTCCATCTTATCTGGTGATTCCTCTTGTTTATCAAGATTCCACCCATCGTAATCTGTTCTAGTATCCCTAAAATAACTATTATCAAACCTATCGTACCTATCATTGGTCACAACGGTCTCCACTCCTTCGGCCCAGCTTTCCATAAGTATGTTCCTTCTACAGCTTCTGGCAAGAACTGAGAAAATGCTTGGGATGGACAAGTTTGTATATTGAATCGGCATATGATACTTGTTTTATTCATATTTACTCCGGCAACTCAAAGGCGTTTTCAAAGTCTTTTTGGCTAATAGAAACCTGGAAGATATTCTCACCAATTTCTTCAAAAGTGTCTGTATGACTGGTGTAAAAATCTCTAGCACAAAAGTTCTGAATGCTTAATGCTTCGTCGACGCAGATATATCCTCTTCCATTATCGAAGACTATGCGTAACGAGTCTACGCCCCTGGAATTATTATTTAAACATCCTCGAATTCCTAAAAAAGATTCTGATTTATAAGAACACTTGTATTCTTCAGATTCACTCAAACTAAATTCATCATAAATTCTAGGGGTTCCAAAATCATTGTAAAACATTGAGATGGTGAACGATTTTCCAGAAGTATTTACAAAAACAACGGTGTATTCAGGCAAATCAGGTTCGTCTGTACACGAGGTCAGATTCAAAAATAGAGCAGAAATGAATAAAATAGCAGTTCGAAGCCTTATTTGCATGTCTGGGGATTTTGCGGTATTTGGTCCATATATTTGAACAAGATGTTTAATTCTGCCGTGGAAACACCATTGGGTCTAATACTGTTAAGCTTATTCCGCCAGGTATTTGGATATCTACTTCCTTTAAGGGCTGACTGTATTTGTTGTAAAGTGTAACCATTAACTTTATCAACGGGCCATTTACTGTCTCTAACATTTTGATTAAAGTTATCCACTAAATCAATTACTATCGGTGAATATTCATCCATTGCTGTTGCTTTTTGTCTTTGTATATCACTATTCCAACCCAAATTTTGTAAATCACTATAAAAACCAGGTTGCAACTTATTATACCTATCATTGGTCACAACGGTCTCCACTCCTTCGGCCCAGCTTTCCATAAGTATGTTCCTTCTACAGCTTCTGGCAAGAACTGAGAAAATGCCTGGGTCCATCTCTCGGTGGCCAGCATGCGTAAGTTCATGAACGGTAGTTGCGTAAACGCCGTCACTTCCGCGATATCGACCATTACGTATTCTAGTAACCCTTAAATCCGAATATAAGATATTAATCGCAGGCCTGTGTTCTGAACTGACATCCCTGTTATACTTTGCACTAATCGTACAATATCTTGGCCTGCTAAGACGGTATCGCGGTACAACCCTTGTATAATAATCATAAGCGGCATTATGTACCAGGGCATAGAACTTGCCCCTACCGTATGAAAAATGTTGGTTCCATGCTCTTCTTTTATATCTGCGTGTACCTCTATGTTTGGCCCTTACAAAAATAGAACCTGCCATTACTCGAAATCTTTGGGGGCTGTTAAAATGCACTGCGTATTTTACCCGTTTGGTTCGGGTTCTTCGGGTCTTAAAATTACCATTCTGGTCAGTGCGCGCCCTTCTTATGACCAACATGCCCCATTTGCGAACCTTTACCTCAGCTCCTGCCACGCCTACGCTACGGTTCACCGCATCTTCCTGCACGGTGATACGCCCACTGGGGCGCCATCTGCGGCGACTGGCCATTTCTTCTTGTACCAGCATGGTTTCCACCGAGGTCAGGTCTATGATCAAATCCTTTTGCATAAATCCCATTTGGGAAGCCTCTTGGTAGGTATACTTGGTTGCAGTGGAATCATTTGGGAGGAAAAAACGCAATGCGTCCAATTCCTCTTCTTCCAGATTATTGGTAAGTTTTAGGGCTTCCAATTCCAAATATTCAAAGACTTCACCGCTATCGTCTACCGTTAATATATCCTTTGTAGTTTTGTTCAGGGGCTGTTTTACTGCTATCTCACCTTCTTCCAGGACGTCCTTGTCATCCATTTCCGGTGCAAAATAGAAGTTATCCAATCGCTCCCGTTCTATGTCTTCGGGCATGTTGTAATCATACGGGACCACAGCATACAAATACGAAAATCCATCCAGGGTTCCGTCCCCTTCCAGCTCTGGGTCATCATAAAAATCGCCTTCCTCCTCTATCGCAAAATGCAAGGGTATATTCGAGACCTGTAGTACAGTGTCTTGTATGATGCGTTCGTGTTCCAGACTGTCCTTGGGCAAAAATCGATAATAGTAATGGGACGGAATGATTTCAACCGCCTTCTCTACCTTAAAGGTCTTGGCCAATTTGCTGTTTTTAGAATTATTTTTCAGATTCAACAGGAGATTGTCAAAAGCGGTCTGCATGTTTTTTGCGGTGTAAGGGATTTCGAGTTCCTTTCCAAGAACTACCGCTTGCCTGTCGACTTTTTCTGCAGAAGATTCCAAGGTCACTAGCGGTGTTTCCTCATTTTGACAAGATATATGCATAAGCATCAATACTATTGGGAGTAGTGATTGATTGTTTTTCAAGCATCTCATAGAATCAGTTTTTTGGTTACTATTCAATTGAGAGGTCGATGTGCTCTTGGTGTTTTCTTATTTATTGCTCATAAGTAAATTCCTTCTTTTTTATAAGAAAATAACATGTAAATTGATGGATGCCCCTTTTGAATTGACGAATGTGGTCCAGGGAAGATTCAGTGTTGTTCTATTACCCTTGGGAGATTTTGGAAAAAATACCTTTCCATCGCAATTTTCGGATAAAGGTGCCTTCACGAGGAGTAACATAATGTGGTTGATTCTGGATAGCGGCCTTCATATGACCCGTTATTATCCGAAAGAACAACCCAGGTCTTTTCATTTGCCATGCCATTTTTAACGCGGCGATCTTGGTAAGAAGCATGCCATAGCGCATCCTGTACAGTGCTTCTCCCTTGGCCCGACTACTTTTTGTACTATAGCCATGGCCTGTAGGTCGAAGGTGTTTTACTTGCAAGGACGAATCGGTAAGCGTTTCAAAATCATGATATTGCGCCAAAAGCACGTCAACAGTATCCCAGCCAACCCCGGGCCTAAGCCCTCCTATCTTTTCAAAGCATGTTTTGTGATAAAGTTTTATCGGGCCACGGATATGGTTTTTGTTGGCAATGTTTTCAAACACCCATTTTTCTCCTTTTTTGATGTAGAGGAGTCCGGAACACATACCGAGTTTCCGATTGTCCTGAAAACGACTGTGCATTTCTTCAAAATAATGGGAAGGCAAAATGATGTCCGCGTCAAATTTTCCGATTAAATCATAATCTGACGCATGGTTTAACCCAAAATTGAAGGTGTCCACAACTTTTTTTCCAGGGATATGCTTGTTTTCTGATTTTCTTTGAAGCGCAGAAATCCAAGGGTGTTTCTTCGCGTAGGTCTGGGCAATTTGAAATGTGGTATCCCGGGAATTATCGTCCACAACAATAAGCTCATCGGGTTGATGGGTCTGTCCCACAAAAGAATCCAAACACAAGGAAAGGTGATTTTCCTCATTATGGGCCGGGATGATGATGCTTATTCGCATGGGCTAACGTTCGGCATAAACCATGTAATATCTCGGAGTGATTAAACGGAGTATGGGACGTATTCCCAATTTTTTTGCAGGGTTGGTCCATTTGGTACTATCTTTTATGGTCCAACCGGCTTTTTCCAGCAGCCAATCGAATTGCCAATCCTCAAATTCGTGATAATGGCAATCCCATGGGTCGGTTTTGCTGCGATAGGCCGATGAGAACCAAAGTCGCATGGGAATGCTGGCCACCAACTTCTTAGCTTTCATCTCGCGAAGGATATTGAAAGGGGCTACCATATGCTCGAAAATTTCAAAAGCTGTGACCACATCAGCGTCCGATTTTTGAACAGTTGAAAGATCCACGTCCAAATCTTCACCTTGGGTATTGGCTACCCGGTACCCGTGTTCTTTCATGATCTTTGAAAAGGGATTGTCAACTCCCAAATCCAAAATGGATGCGGACACGGGAACATGTTTTTGCAAGAAAGCTAAAGTATGTTTATATCTCTTGTTTGGAAAGTTATTTTCGTACATCGGCTAAAATTCCAAAAAACCGACAACAAATCCTAATTATACGAAATTGGTAGGGGTATGCTTTCCATCCAATTTTACCAAGTAGGGCAAATCGATTGAATTACTTTCTTTTCCTGTTTTGGAGATGATAAAAGAAGTTTGGGTTTTTTGTCTCAAATTCGATAAACAATGGCATTAATGTTCATGCCAGCACCCACACTGGCGAAGATGACCACATCCCCCTTTTTTGTGTCGTGGCCTTCCAGTTCTCCTTTCCGTACTAAATCAAACAGGGTAGGGATGGTCGCCACCGAACTGTTCCCTAGCTTATGGATACTCATGGGCATAATGTCTTGTGGCACGGGTTTTCCATATAATTTGTAAAATCGCTTGATAATGGCTTCATCCATTTTTTCATTCGCCTGATGGATAAATATCTTTTTCACCTGATCAATACCTATACCACTTTCTTCCAAGCAAGTGGCCATGGCCTTGGGAACATGGGTGCAGGCAAATTCATAAATTTTTCTGCCGTGCATCTTTATGTAGCGTGTATTGTCGCATCCCGCTTCATTGTAGGTTTTATCAAAAAATAGGAAGTACGCTTCACCATTGGCATGGGTTACGGATGCATGACTCAGTATTTCTCCCGAGCTGTCGCGCTCAATTACGGCAGCGCCCGCACCGTCTGAATAGATCATACTGTCCCTATCGTGTTCGTCGATTATGCGCGACAAGGTCTCGCCTCCTATGACCAGGCATTTTTTTGCCATTCCGCTATGGATGTAAGCTGATGCCTGGATTACCCCTTCTATCCATCCTGGACATCCAAAAATCATATCGTAGGCAACACACTTTGGATTTTTGATTTGAAGTAAATGCTTGACCCTCGTCGCTAAACTTGGTAGTGTATCTCCTTGAATTTTACCAGGGGTCAAATCCCCAAAGTTATGTGCAAATATGATGTAATCCAGTTCTTCCTTGTCAATTCCTGCATCTTGGATCGCCTTTTGGGCCGCTAAATATCCCAGGTCAGATGTTTTTTGGTTTGGTTTGGCATAACGTCTTTCTGCAATACCGGTAATCGATTTGAATTTTTCAATGATTACCGTGTTTTCCATACCAAATGATAAACCATCTGTTCCCAGAAAGTCATGCTCCAAAAAATCTTCGTTTTTAGTAACTATAGATGGGATATAACTACCGGTACCTGTAATACCTATCTTCATGTCGAGGTTTTAAAACCACAAGTTACATTTGAACCGCCGTAGTTGTTATGCATGCATAATAACTAGTATGATGTCCAACCTTCGTCAGCTTTGGTCCAACAAAATGCAGTTTCCAATATTCCTATGCAAACTATTGCTTTTGCCCAGGGTTTTCAAAGGTTTGTCTACACTTCGGCATACGCTTCCATGGGCGCACAGGTACATATCAAATTACGATCCCCAAAAGCTTCATCTGCTCTTCGTACCGTAGGCCAAAATTTGTTTTCATGTACGAAATCCAGTGGAAATGCGGCTTTTTGCCTGCTGTAGGGAAAATCCCAGAGGTCGTTGGTAACCATCTGTAATGTATGTGGCGCATTTTTTAAGACGTTATTTGGCTCGCTCGAGTTAGCTTCGTCAATCTCCTCCCTAATGGCGAGCATGGCCTCGCAAAAACGGTCCAATTCGGAGAGACTTTCACTTTCCGTAGGCTCTATCATAATGGTTCCCGCTACCGGAAAGGATACAGTGGGCGCATGGAATCCATAATCCATAAGTCTTTTGGCAATGTCGGTGACTTCAATCCCGTGTGCTTTAAAAGGCCTACAATCAATGATCATCTCGTGGGCGGCTCGTCCTTTTTCCCCGGTATAGAGCACATCAAACTTCCCTTTTAAGCGGTCCTTAATGTAATTCGCATTCAGAATAGCGACCCTGGTTGCGTCAGTTACTCCTTGCGATCCCAACATTTTGATATATCCATAGGAGATGAGACAGGCCAATGCACTCCCCCAAGGTGCTGCCGAAATGGCGGTAATCGCCTGTGCTCCCCCCGTTTCAATAACGGGATTGTTTGGAAGAAAAGGTTTTAATTGTTCGGCAACACAAATAGGTCCAACTCCAGGGCCTCCACCCCCATGCGGAATTGCGAAAGTTTTGTGCAAATTTAGGTGGCAAACATCCGCACCGATGGTCGCAGGATTGGTAAGACCGACCTGCGCGTTCATATTCGCACCATCCATATATACCTGTCCCCCGTGGTCGTGAATCAATTGGGTTATTTTGACAATGGAAGATTCAAAAACGCCATGGGTAGAAGGGTAAGTAATCATAAGGGCAGCCAAATTTCCCGAGTGCAGTAAGACCTTTTCCTCCAAATCGGCAACGTCTATATTTCCTTGCTCATCAGTTTTGGTCACCACGACTTTCATCCCTGCCATCACTGCCGACGCGGGATTCGTCCCATGCGCCGATGCGGGGATAATACAAATGTTTCTATGGCTTTCTCTTCTGGATTTGTGATAGGCACGTATGGTCATTAAGCCCGCATATTCGCCCTGGGCACCGGAATTGGGCTGAAGTGAGGTTGCCGCAAATCCCGTGATTATGTTCAGCTGTTCTTCGAGTTCTTTTAGAACAATTTGATATCCTTCAGCTTGGCTCAGGGGAACAAATGGATGGATATTTCCCCAATTGGCCCAACTTAATGGAAGCATTTCCGAGGCAGCATTCAATTTCATGGTGCAACTACCTAGAGAAATCATGGAATGGTTCAATGCCAAATCCTTTCGTTCCAATCTTTTGATGTAACGCATCAATTCGGTCTCCGAGTGATAGGAATTAAAGACTTTGTGCTCCAAAAAAGGAGTACTGCGCACCAATGTATCGGGAATGGCATCTTCATTACCTGATTCCAATTTTGGCATCGGTTTGCCCAGCAATTGTGAAAAACAGGAGACCAATAGTTTCAAATCTTTGCGTGATGTCGCTTCATTTAAGGAAATGGAAACTGTATTTGAGTCAATCCGATTTATATTTATCCCGTTTTCTTCTGTAATGGTTTGCAGTGTTTCGCTGTTTTCCACCTTCACCTCCAAAGTGTCGAAAAAGGCCGTGTTCCCCATTGAAAATCCCATCTTTTGCAAGGTTTGGGATAAAATCCGCGTATGCCTCTGCACTTTTCCGGCGATGTGGTGAAGCCCCTTCGGCCCATGATAAACAGCATACATTCCTGCCATAACGGCCAATAGGACCTGAGCGGTACAAATGTTTGAAGTAGCCTTATCTCTTTTTATATGCTGCTCCCTGGTCTGCAATGCCATTCGTAAGGCGCGGTTGCCGTCGGTATCTTTCGTTACTCCAATTATTCTACCCGGAAGGTTTCGTTTGTAAGCTTCTTTCGTGGCAAAAAAGGCCGCATGTGGTCCTCCATAACCTAATGGTATCCCAAAACGTTGGGTGGTGCCCACCACAACGTCAACACCCCACTCCCCAGGGGGGGTCAACAGCACCAAACTTAGAATGTCTGCTGCAACTGCTACTTTGATATCGTTTTCTTTGGCTTTTTGCACAAAAGAATCGTAATCGTGTATCTGACCGTGTTTACCTGGGTACTGGAGCAAAGCTCCGTAAAATTCAGTAGAGAAGTCAAAATCTTCGTGATTTCCTATAACCAGCTCAATCCCCAAGGGTATAGATCGGGTCCGCAACAAACTCAAGGTTTGGGGCAAGACTTCCTCGGAAACAAAGAATTTTAGTATCCCCTCTTTCTTTTGCTGTCTGCTCCTAACATCAAAAAGCATGGTCATGGCCTCTGCTGCCGCAGTACTTTCATCCAAAAGGGATGCATTGGCAATTTCCATCGCCGTAAGGTCGCATACCATGGTCTGAAAATTTAACAGTGCTTCCAGACGACCTTGTGCAATTTCTGCTTGATAAGGGGTATAGGCCGTATACCAGCTTGGATTTTCAAGTATGTTTCTTTTGATGACCGAAGGAGTGAGTGACTCGTGGTACCCCAGGCCAATGTAGGTTTTGAATACCTTATTTTTTTCTGAAAGTTGTTGGATATGGGTCAGGAACTCGTGTTCGCTAATCCCTTCTGGAAGGTCCAGAGCGGACTTAAGGCGAATATCTTCAGGAATGGTCTCATAAATCAACTGCTCCATAGACTCCACATCAATGGTCTGGAACATATGGGACAAATCGTTTTCAGCAATGCCAATATGCCTTGAGGCAAACACTTCTGTATTCATAGTCAACTTTTAAAGTCCACAAAATTAGCGATAAATTCAATGAAAATGGGGAATTTTGACCAAGTGCCGGACAAAATTGT
>NZ_CAKZYF010000199.1 GCF_937884665.1 uncultured Allomuricauda sp.
ATTGGTATCCCCACCAGCTGCCGTAACCGTGATGCTTCCATTGCCACAACTGGTAACGTTCACTACATCTACTTGAGCAGTCAATGCAGGAGCAATGGTCACTGTTTCTACAGCGGAAACACATCCTAAAGCATCAGAAACCTCAATATTGTAAGTACCATTTGCCAGCGCGGTAAATGTATAACTAGTTGCAGTAGCTGGTGTCGGTGTCAACCAAGCACCACCATTGATTCTGAAGGTATAATCTCCATTCCCAGTGGCAACATTCGCTGTAATGGTAGCGTTGTTCATACCGTCATAACATGCCGTAGATGAGGTCGTGAACGTAACGGCTTGCGGTGCGGTAACAGTTACAGGGGTTGTGGTAACCATTTCGCAACCATTAGTATCCCTTACTCGAACCACATAGTCTCCGGCGACCACATTATTAAAGGTTCCACCATTTTGATATGCAAAGGCAACAGTTCCACCGGTATCTTCCAATTGATATTCGTAAGCTGGACTACCCCCCGAAGCTGAAGCTTCCAAAGTGGCGCCTGTATTGAAACAGGTAAACTGACCTGTCAAATTCAAGCTCGGTACTATGGCTGTTGGCTGGGTCAAAGTAGCGTTGAAACTCACAGTACAGGTAGTATCATCAGCCTTACGTACTTGTACGGTATAACTTCCGTCGCCCAAAGTGGAAGGAGTTGTTATCGGAGAAGTTGTACTGGCTGTCCAAGTTACTCCAGCATCCAAAGAATATTCAAAACCAGCAACAGCATCAAAATTGGATACTTCAAAACGGATATTTCCATTCGTAGCGGTATTACAAGTAGGGTTTGCTACGCTTAGCAATTGTGCTTCAAACGCTTGATCAGGTGCTACCACCACGACAATATCTTGTGTTTTTTCACATACCTCTGGGAGTTGAACGGCTTGAATATCATCCAAAACCAAATCGTTACCATCGTTACTGTTCACATTGGTTCTGAAGACAATATCAATATCGGTATTGGCTCCTGGATTGAAACCAATGGTACGTTCATGCCAATCCGTATCATTGTTATTTTTAGGAATCTCAGGTGCCACTTCGCTATGGATTATAGCGCCTGTGTTATCCAAAACCTCAACAAGTACTTCCGGATTGTTTCCGGCATTGCCAACCTGCATTAGGTTGTATGCCCAGAAGCTTATAGTGATTTCCTCATTTGGCAATACCTCCAAATCGCGCCTTGCCCACAAAATATTGTTCAATTGTGGGTTACCGGTATCTGAGAAGTTACTGACGTCAATTGCCAAGAACCGTCCATCGGTCAAACCGGTATGGTCTTGTGGGCTCAACCAAGCAGGAACCGGATTGGTCACAAAATTGGTTACCGTGTACTCACCATTAACCAAAATTCCAGCTGGACCTCTATTACAAGCGGTCAAAGAGCCATCCTGAGGCTCGTAGCAATAATCTGACCCAACTTCGGCAATTTGGGTTGTTGGACCTGCACCAAAATTCTCAAAGAACAAGGTACTTTGACTTGGTGCAATACTACTGGAATATCCAACTGTTACGGTTTGAGTTCCTGCAGCGACACCCGTAAAGACATTGTTATCCGCCGGTGTATTTGGCGTAGTATTTAAACTATAGGTATAGGTGAAATCAGTAGTGTTGGAGGTGGATACGGTAATGGATGCCGTGCCATCACAAGCATAATCCACCGCGGTACTCAAATTGGGGTCTGCTACCACGGTCGGTACAGTCAAATCCATATCATGGGTACAACCTAGTGCATCACGTAACACGAGTTGATAGTTCCCTGATGCTAAAATTCTTTCGTTATTGGTATCGAAATTGGTTCCACCATCAAAACTATATTCATAGGGTGCTTGTCCTCCGTTGGCATTCAATATCCTAACCCTGGCTCCAGCTGGGTTACAGGAGGCATCTTCCACGATAGCGGCCGAGGCCGTAAGACGGAAAGGTTGCACAATTTCATAATCCAAGGTTTCCACACAGCCTGTTCCTGGTGCACCGCTGGAATCCATAACCGTAATGGTATACAAACCTGCGGGCAAGTTAACGAAGGTATCACTATTTTGATAGGTAGTGCCGCCATCCAAACTATATTGGTATGGTGCCGTACCTCCCGTTACCGATACGGTCAAAGAAGCTGTGGACGAATCGGCACAAACAATTCCTCCGTCTGAGGCCGAAAGGCTCAAACCACCCAATTCTTCAACTCGAACCGAGTTGGAAATACTGCTACAACCGTTATCGTCAAATACAATAAACTCATAATCCCCAGCTTCATTTGGGAAATACGTAGCCGGTGTTCCACGGTAACCAAACAAAAAGTTTGGGTTGGTCTGCATCGCGGTAGTAGGAACATCGGAAGGGCTGGTATACAAGTCCACACCATCTTTGCTCCAAATAGCCATTCGATAATCTGGATTCGGTGAACCTCCAGCAGGCGTTAGGGTGACAATACCCGCGGTACAGGTAATATCTTCAGTGGTCAAGGCCACCAGCGTCAACGCTGGTATTTCGGCTACTGTAATTTGTTGGGTATCGGTACACCCGTCATCCGTGGTGGTTATTACGATGTAATCTCCTGGGTTTACATTGTTAAAGCTATGTGTATTATCTGATGTAGCTAAGCGGCTATCCACAAAAGTACCTTGACCCCCGTTACTACCATCATCCAAGCGCAACTCATAATTGTAATTTGGTAACACGTTGAGTGCCTGAACGGAAATTGTACCCAGTTGGTTACAATCCGCTGGCGTAGTGGTAATATCAACTTGATAATTACGCTCGAGAATTCCAATGTCTTCCGTTTCAAAAATACAGCTTCCTGGAATTGGGTTTCCTGACAAGGGGTTCAATTGGGTTACTTCTACTTTATAGGTACCGCTCGTGGTAATGTTGAAGTTTGGTCCGTTATTGGCCGAAAACGGTACAAGAATATTATTGTTGGACGCATCCACCAATTGAAAACCGTAGTTTGCCCCTAAATTGGTAATTCTAATATTTCCTGGGGTACTACATAAAATATCCTCGGCCGTATGTGTAATATCCAAGGTGTTTTTGAATACATTAAAGTAAAAACGACTGAAGCATCCGTTCAAATAATTGATTACGACTCGATATTTACCACTATCCGTAACGGTGTAGTTATCTTGGGTCACGATGTCATTCCAAGTACAGCTGGCATTGGTATTGGCGCAATCATCCCCTGCATCGCCACAGCTCGTTTCATCAAGCTTTTGCCACACAATGCTTTGTGCATCGGTTATCCCTAATTGAATTGTAGCGTCATCATTTTCACCACATAGGAAAATCTTGGGCAATAACCCCCCATCAATAGAACAGGTGACGATTTCCCCCTGTAAGTCATTGTCAGGGTTTGAATCTGAGTTTACCTGATTGAAATAGGCGATAACGGGATTGGTCTGTGTGGCACCAAAGCGCTCTACGGTTATTAATTCCGTTAAATCAGCACAACCTGCAGTTCCAGATTTCTCAACGATGTAGTTTCCAATATCGGTCACAATCAAGGTTCTTGGGTCGCCATCGGGGTCACCATCGTTTAGTAGGGTATCGGCAGCATCTATCTGACCGTTACCATTGTTGTCCAACGCCCAGGTGTAGGTTGTAAATCCAGCCCCAGCGGTCAAAATTGCATCGTCGCCACAAAGCTGAACGGTTCTAGCTTGACCGCAATTTGCAATATCGTCTAAAATGTTATTGCTGGCGACAATTGGGGTGGTATTGCACGGGAAATTGGATGAACCTGGTTGGTCTGTAAAAACTGTTGCGTTGTTTTCCCCTTGGAACGTGGAATAGGCCATATTTTCCAATTGGGAAGAACAGGCATCCACAAAGTCGGAACAATTCCCAGAAATTGTCACTATAATACGAATAAGGTATTCCGGGTCGCCAATTTGAACCAAACCATCGGGAACCTGGAAGGTTATTGTGTTTGTGGTCAAATCATGGGAATAGGTAGTGCCAGATGCATTTGAGACGTCAACATTATCTAGTGTCACATTGCTTGGCAAGATATTCGTTATTGTATAGTTTATGGCATTATCGTCCCCTGTATTTTGAAAGCGCAGCACATACTGGAAGGTTTCTCCCAAATTGACACCTTGACCGTTAATATCGGTTCCGCCAAGGTTTTCAGAGGTGTTCCCCAAAATTATTTCTGGGGCAAATACTTCGCTATAGGAGGCAGCGTCAACGGTACCATCAGCGGCATCCACCACTGGAACGCCGGTGCCGAATTCCCCGCCATCCCCGCCATCGGCATTATTATCTTTATAAAATTCATTGGCATCACTACAGCCGTCTCCGTCGCTATCTAAATCGAGCGAATCTGGATAACCGTCAGAATCTGTATCACAGCCAGCTGTAAGAAGCGTTCCGCGCATATTGGTCGTTCCAGCAACGGTCTGCCCGATAACGATTGAATTTGTACCTGAAGTGTTCCAGCTTATAACATTGGCCGGTGTGGTCAAGGTCAAAGGTTCCAAGGGGCCATTGTTGGTCCTGGTACCAAACAGTTCAAATTGTCCCGCTTGATTTATGACAACTCGTAGCAGTGGGCTTCCGTGCGTGCCAGTGACGGTCCAGATTTGGGGATTACCATTTTGGCCGTATCCCGTTCCATCAGGAAAAAGTGCCATATTCCCAGGTTCACCATTTTGAAATTGTATCTCCCCAGCAATATCATTTCCATTGATTTGGAGATTAAATGAATTGTCTATACCGAAGATATCGAGAACCAGATAATTGTCCAGGGTAATCAAATCGCTTGTATGGGAAGCACCATTCGCGATATTAAAAAGAAGGGTATCACATTCATCTTCATCGTAAATCCCATCATTATCATCGTCCAGGTCCACAATATCAATCACTCCATCATTGTCAAAATCGTTATGAACCACTATTTTGGCAGAAGGTTGGTCTTCCGTAATATTAGTATCGGTTTGGTCTTGGGAATTTACCGCAGTGTTGGTCAAACTTAAAAGAGGGAGCGTATCAATTTCATCGGCTTGTACTTCCAATTCCAAATAGGCGACATCACCGCCATCCAAGGTTCCAATATCCCATGTATTGCCGCTCCAAGTTCCACTAATGGTAAAGTCCGATACGAGGGTCAATCCAGTAGGGATATTATCGGTTATCCTTAGATTGGTCAACGGGCCCAGCCCCAGGTTCTGTACCCGGATGGTAAAGGTGGCCGTCTCCCCTTCCACAATTTCAGGCTTATCCACGGTTTTCTGAACAACAACATCAGGATCACAATACAGCGCCTGAATCGCGTTACTGTCATAAGTACAAGGTCCTTTGGTACCCCTCAAAAAGAATTCGCCTGCACCGGAAGGTGCATAACTGGGTCCGTTGGCACCTGGTATCGGTTGACCATTCTCATACCACTGAAAAGCATCGAAGTTATTATTCGTCGCCTCAAAAATTTCAGACCCAACAAAACAGCCACTTCCGCCTCGAATTTCAAGGGTGACCTCTGGCAGGGTGTCAAAACCGGAAAAGTAGCCTGCCACGCCTCGAGCTCCGTTGAATCCAAAGAAACCTACGGCCATAGGCCCGGTAGACACGACGCTTACATTTCCATTTAAATTGGGAATATAGAATGTTTTCCAATCCGATGATCCTGCAACTGGGTTGGAAGCTGGCAATGTTACCGTACCATTGCCATCTGTAACTTGTATGTTTGCATCCGGGGTATTTACCGCAGCAATTATGGTCATTCCTCCGGTAACGGTCGTACCGGCCATATTCCTGATATCTGGAATGTTATCCATTACGTCAGGCAGCAAACAGTTCACCGGAGCTACAAAATTCAGTCCTTGGGTATATACTTGACTTGCACCGGCCATACATTGATAGGCATACGCATCTTTTGAAGTTTGTAAGAGCATATTGGCACCTACCGTGTTGGATGAATAGTACGTACTCGGTACTTGAAAATAGTCCCCGTTGTTAATGGTAGCGATTGGTGTAGTACCACCGTTTACAAATATTTGCGTATTATCGGCCGTCGCAATGATCAAAGGGAATTCGGTAAGGCCATTGGTTCCGCCATTTCCCCGTATAAATACATATTCTTTTCCCAATCGGTTCTCTGGAACTGGTTGGTCGATTCCGGCATCGCGATTACTCGCACCCGCCTGCCGACCAAAATTAATAGAACCATTACTTATCACAATATCCTTATCCGATTCAATGGTGGCCCCTATCCATCCATCTTCATGCGCTTGCGTAGGGCTATTGCCGATGTAGGTTTCGAATACAAAAGATTCATTGGCATCCAAGGTAACTGTATACGTATTGGCCGTTATCCCTGCTCTATCATTCCCTACTCTAAATTCACAATCTGGATCATAACCAAAGAGTTCAACTGTTGTGTTGTCCTCTGTGGCCATAATACCTAAGGTGTTTGATTTGGAAGGGTGTGCGCCCAAGTTGGGAACACCTCCCCATTTGAAACGGGTTCCAAGGGCCTGTCGCCCTTTTGCGGTCAAAGATGCAGCTTGAGCACTGGAATTACCCCTATAATTTACGTAAAAGCGATTCCCACTAGGGGATTCAAAACGCAGCCCGCTGTTGGAGAGAACCACCCCTGTATTAGCGTTGTTTACCAAAATAATATTATTGTCACCGTCACTTAAAGTCCATTCAGCGGGAGTCAGGTTTGAAATGTTAAAGGTTGCAACGGGGGTTGGATTGGTACCTTGATAAGCATTTACAGCAAAAGTTGTAGGTTCTGGCGTGGAAAGGTAAATGGCCTGATCCCGGATACCTGCATTATTTTGACCTTGTTTTAACGGTGGTAAATAGTGTAAATCACTTAATTGGGCGTTTACAAAGTTGGAAACCAAAAACAGCGTAGATAAAAAACCCAACTTACGCAAGGTTTTAAATAATAGGTCGAAAAAATGGTCCATTTGGGGGGGTAGTTGAAGTTATTCATTACAAAAAAAACAGCTTTATCAGTGATTTCCAGATATTTGTTGTTAACTGCTGGTGATGCTTTGTCAGAAGTGGTTCATTTGTGGTCAGTCCATACCCAAAATAGGCGCTCTAGACAAAAGTGTCGTTCTCCTGTACTATTTCTCCGACGAAAGGAGTAACGTGTGATTTACAGTTATAGATTAACCGATACTACCAAAAGATTCAGGGATAAGTTCAGAGGGGTATTGGATTTTGGTTCGGGTTTAAATTAGGTAGTGTCAACCATTAAATTTACTAGCTTTTCGACAGTTAAAATATCAGGTTCAAATCCTCTGTATTTTATCTGTTCCAATGAAGAAGACCCTTAAATTTTTTGTTTAAGAGAAGTAATTTTGTAAAGAATGGAGGTTATCTTTTCTCAGAGGAAAGTCTAAAGGGAATAGTGCTATTTTATTTGAATTACTTCGGAAAAAAAGATATATTTCTTAGTTTATGTTAAAAAATGACCGCTATCGTATTCGTTAAAAGATGCCGTCAGAAGGTAACTGAATAAATTTGATTCTACTCTGGATATGTTTGTGAACCAGACATATACTTATATAAAAAGAAAATGTATTTGATGAAACCCGCTGTCTACATATTTTTCTTGGTATCGTATGTTTCGTTCTCACAAAAAATGGACTCCCTTTTAACTAAAAATATGGACAGCCTGTATAACGAGGCGATTGAGGTATGGTGGGGAGACGAAAAAGATATTGATATTTACGCGGATGCTCTAATCAAAAAAGCCGAACTACTTTCACAAAAAAGTGCTTTTTTAAAGGCATATCACATCAAGTCGCTGGTTACTTCCGGTGAAGAATCAACAAGCTATGCGGACAGTCTTCTGAGTTTATCTATTGATTTGGGCGCCAAAAAATATGAAGCTTCTGCGTATTTTATAAAAGGGCGAAATGCATACGATAAAAGAGATTACAAAGCCTCTTTAGAGAACTACATTGAGACAAATGATATTCTGGAACAAACAGGTGACAGTGTAAGACTGGGATATTTGGTAAAGGATAATATTGCCCTTATTCGACTTTTTATCGGAGAAAATGAACAGGCAATAACGATCTATGAGGAATTGTTGGATTATTATAAGGAAAGAGAAAGTTGGGAAAACTATTATTTGACCAAGTTTTCATTAGCGGTTGCATATCATCAGAACGATCAATTTCAAAAATCCCAAGAAATAGTAAATAGTGCACTGCCCGCGGCTAGCAAAAATGAAAGTTTTACATATTATTACCTTCTTTCTGCCTATAGTGCCAATCTATATGGACTGGGCAACTTCGGTAAAGCCATTGATTCGATGAAAGTCGCCAACTCTTATTTTAAAGAGTTGGATGATAAAACAAATCAGGCCATAGCCAACTATTATATTGGCATGAGTTATTTTGCGCTTGACGATATACGCATTTCAAAATACCATTTAAAAAAAGTCGATTCCATTTTCCAATCTGACCTCATTGTCTATCCAATAACTCGGGGAGCATGGGAAAAACTTATCGATTTTTCAAAAAAGGAAAGGAACTACAGGAAGGAACTGTATTATACAAAGTCCCTGCTAAAGGTCGATAGTGTAATAAATGAGAATTACCGAAACCTAAACCACAACCTTCAAACCAAGTATGATGTCCCCAACCTTATCCTCAACAAAGAACGTTTGATTAACAAATACAAAAACAGAAGCAAAAGTTACATTATAATCTCAGTATCAATAGGGATGATATGTGCCTTGCTCTTTTTCTTTTACTTCAGGAATCAGAAGAAAAAGTACAAAGCCTATCAAAAAGTGATAGAAAACTTTAAAAAGCTGGAAGATGTAACATTAACTGGAAAATCCGCTTCGATATCTGATGAAGTTATGGATAGAATTGCCAGTGGGTTAAAGGAATTGGAAGATGCAAATTTTTTCATAAACCCTAAGGCCAATTTAAATCAGACCTCCAAAAAACTGGATACCAACAGCAAATACCTTTCCACCTACATAAATAGAAACAAAGGGAAATCCTTTACAAATTATGTCAATGATTTAAGAGTGGTTTATCTTATCAACAAAATAAGGACAGATCTAAACTTCAGGAAGTATACCTTGGACGCCATGGCCAAAGAATCGGGTTTCACAAACTACGAGCATATGAACCGGGCCTTCTATAAAAAGACCGATATCAGTCCCTCGTTTTTTTTAAAACAAATCCAGAAAGAAATTTAGCGTATTTCATGAATTACGACAAAATACTGGGGGGTTCTCTGGATAGATTTCTTTATCTTTCTTTTAACAATTTAAAACCAAGTGATATGAAGTATTTAAGAAAAAACCGATCTGAAAAAAATAAGCTTTCCCTAAACAAAGTGAAAATTTCCGCAATCAAAAATCCGGAGAAGATAACCGGAGGATGTGAAGGAGGATGGACCATTCGAAAAGACAAGGATAAAAACATTGAATAAAATAAATTTCATTCTTAAAGAAAAACCTGATATTTTCAGGTTTTTCTTTTTTTTGTGTAACCGGGTTTAGTTAAATCAAATGTCTTGCCTTATGTTTCGAAATCTTCATTTTGTTCTAATGGTCCTTCTTGTATTCAGTTCTTGCAAAGAAAAGGTGGAACAGAAGAAACAGGCAGGGAAATCATTAAAAATGACGGCCACAGCGTTCGACGGATGGCACCATAAAGATTTAAAAAAAGATTCTCTACCGGGAATTAGTTTAGACCGGGTCTATGAGGAATTGATCACGGAAGATAGTGGCCAAGAAATAATAGTGGCACTGATTGATAGTCCTGTCGACATAGACCATGAAGACCTCAAGGACCAAATCTATGTAAACACCAAAGAAATCCCTGGTAATGGAAAGGATGACGATAACAATGGCTATGTAGACGATATCCATGGTTGGAATTTTTTGGGTTACCAAGACAATAAAACCATACAATTTGCCAACTATGATTACATCCGGGTTTTGAGAAGGCTTGCCCCTATTTTTGAAGGTCGAGATAGCAGTTCAATAATTGAAACGGATGACAAACTTGATTACGAAAAATACAAAAAGGCTCTCAAACTAAAGGAAGAGGATGTCGCTGACATACAAGGAGAATTGGAATATCACATCGAAGAAAGAAAAAAATACTACGCGTGTGTAAAGGCCTTTCCTGAACTTGTAGATCCTAAAACAGGGGTATTTGACAAAGAAAAGGCAGATAGCTTAACCCCGAAAACAGACACGCAAAAAGAGCTTTTGACCGCGGTCCAGGATTTTGCCTACTATGGAGCATATCCTGAATTATTGGATGTAAGTGTTGCTCAAGGAGAAGCAAGGAGCGAAAAAGTAGCGAATCTTGATTATAACGAAAGACTGGTAATAGGCGATGATATTTACGACTTGGATGACGTAAGGGGCCATGGTAATATCGATGCTCCCCAAGGGCGTATCACCCATGGAACCCAAGTGGCAGGATCAATAGCCGCCACCAGAAACAATGAAATAGGCATCAAGGGTGTTTCTGACAAAATAAAGCTGATGGTTTTAAGCGTTTTCCCTGAAAGAGGAAATGAATTGGACAAAGATGTGGCTAATGCGATACGTTACGCGGTTGATAACGGAGCTCGAATAATCAACTACAGTCATGGCCGTTATTTTGTTGACAAAGAAGAGATACTTATGGATGCCATAAAATATGCCGGAGAAAACGATGTTCTTATAATTTCTGCGGCCGGGAATACACCAATAAACATCGATATACCTGAAAACTCGCCACATCCCAAAGACAATCCCAATAATGGAGATGAAATTGTGGATAACCTCATCAAGGTCGGTGCCACTGGAAAAAATCCAGACTATATCAAACCGTATTGGAGTAGTTATGGAAAAAGGAATGTTGACTTTTTTGCCCCGGGGCAACGAATCATGACCACCAATTCAGGCTCCCATAGCTATTTTGAACTTGGAGGGTCTTCCCTTTCATGCGGAATAGCCTCAGGTGTTGCGGCGCTACTACTATCCCACTACCCCAACTTATCTTCTCGTCAAGTAAAAGAGATATTAATCAAATCCGGGGAAAGTTTTGATACGGAAATAAAAATTGAGGATGATATTAAATCAAGTTTTCAAGATTTATCCAAATCCGGAAAAGTTCTCAATGCGTACAATGCCATGATCATGGCAGAAGAAGTATCTAACTCAAATTAAAGAATAATCCTCCATCACATTCTTATATTCCCGCCTTCAGAACGGTTGTACTATGTGGATGCCGCTATTTCCCGTTTTAAAATAGGAAACAGTCCCTTGACTTTTCAATCGTATTCCTTGAAATCTTAAATTACGCTTGCAAAAGTTATCTTCATAATGTATCCCGCAAGTATAATTTTATTACCAGATTCGCTTACATAAACTCGCGCTTTTCTTTATACTCTAAAATTATGGTTTTGCAACACCCGAAAAACAAAATCAGTATTTAGATAAATCCGACAAAAGGCTTTGAATCGCATTTTTTAAGCCAATGTTGGGACAACAAATGTTCTTCATTTCCAGGAAATTACCGCTTTACAACAAGGACTCCCTTTCGTCTTCTGATAATTCATGAATTACGTGTCAAAATTCATGAATTACGGTATGTTCCAACCTAATCCAAGCTAAAAAAAAGATAAGTTTGAGTATCACTTTTTATTAAAAAACACTTGACCGATACTATGAAAAAATTTAAAAAAATAATTCTGATCACAACACTTGTTTTCTCCAATTACTGTTTCTCGCAGGATTTTAAGTTCGGAGTTTCCGCTGGATATCTCGGAGCATACGCCAGGGTAACTGAAAACGGGGGAAGTGCTTCAACTTCCGACTCCGGATTTTATCTTGGGGCCTTTTCCAAAATCGGATTGAACGAGAAACTGTTTCTCAATCCAGAAATCAATTATGGTGCAATAAATGGCAATGGATTTGGCTTTATCGCTTTAAAAGGAGGCTATTATTTTCTGGACAAACTGAATCTACAAATCGGCCCACAAATTTCTTATATCCTAGAAACGACCACGGACGAGGTAAGCAAAGTGGGAATAGACCTCAGTGGGGGATTCGGTTATGATATTACCCCTAAAGTAAATCTGCAGGCCCGATATGCTTTTGAAATTACGAATAGGGCCAGGGATGCAAACGTAAACTCAGATGTCAAGGCCAGATTTGATTGGCTTTTTGTGGGTCTGGGCTACACATTTTAGAACCCAATTTAAGCACAACATCTTTCTAAGATGGTCTGCTTTTAGCAAGTAGACATTTTTCACCCTGTTTCAGCGGTGCAGGGATAATACGTACAAAATTTAAATGAACCATAAACATTGAATCCATCGTCCGGACATAACACGTTTTGTCAAACTAAAACCTCTAGCCTATGAAATAAACCATTAAATAAAAACAGCTATTAATCTTTAAAAACCAAAAAATGAAAAAAAAATATGTTTTGTATTCGTCACTGATTTTTTTCGTGATAGGATGTCAAGAAAGTGAACCCATCTCCATAGATGAGACCCAGATAAGCTCTGAAGCTGAATCCCTCTTTGAGGTGAAGGTACAGAATGGTATGTTACATTTCCCTTCACGAAATGATTACGACTCAGCATTGGAGTTTCTGGGCCCCATGTCGTCTGAAGAACTTCAGGAATGGACCGAAGCTTTAGGTTTTGAGTCGATGAAATCAAGCATTTCTCTGGAAGAACGGGAAAAGGAAGGAATTTACGATGAGCTATTGGCAAGCTTGATAAACACCAATGCCGAAATTTCCATAGGAATGAACACCTTAAGATTGGATGCCCTTGGCGAAATGGTATATGTTACTTCCAACTCGGAATATGGCAAAGCTTCCAGCAATAAAGGAGAAAGAGTATTTAGTACAGAAGACAATGTACTTGATATTTTGGATGGCATCGAAGAAGAATCTACAACATCCAGATCACGGTATTGCAAAAAGAGGAAGCTTTCATGGGATATTAATTTCAGGAGCAATCCTAATAAAATCCATGCAAAAGTAGTATACCAAAAGGCTGGTTTTTTGAATTCTTTGCAAAGCAAAATCGAAGAAGAACTAGGATTAAACGGCACGAGTGCCTGGAAAATGTTTCTAAGGACCAATGGGTCTGGAAATTTTTGGAGAAATAAGAAGCGTACCGGTACCATTGGCCCCTATCAAGCTAGCATATTCAACAGGGCGAATAAGTCCTACAGACCCTATTACTCCAGCCGGAGGTTAAGGGCGTACAAATTTTCAATTGAATTTTGGGCCCAATCCGATAATGACGGAGTACTACGAAAAAGAGTAATAACTATTGATTGTAATTAAATAAAATAACGATGAAATACTTATATAACCTATTATTGATCTCTCTGCTGATCACCTCATGCACGAGAGAAGAAGAAATCGAAATTGATACCGTTGGTGTTGAGGAAAAACCCATCGCAATACAAGTAGTCGATGATAAATTGAAATTTGACAATAAAGCGGTGCTCAAAAGTTTTATGGAGCAAAACGATCAGGCCAAAATCCAAGAAAAAGTTACTGAACTTGCAGCACTGGGTTTTAAGACCCTCAGACCGTTTTTTGATGAAAGTGATGAAGTGGCCATTGACAGTTATCTGTCTGAAAAGCAGTCCAGAATAGCGAAAAAAGGATATCTATATAGCGCGAAAACTGATTCTGGGGATATTGATTTGGACGATGAGGTAATCGGTGATGCAAACTTTGCCTCTATTTTAAATGAAAATCGAGAAATCATAGTCGGAGATTCTCTTTACGTGTATACAACCGTTGGTTTATTCATGTGCAAAGTAGAGGACGAACAACATTTAAAAGACTATCTAACCGAAAAAGAGTCCAAGAACACAAATAGGGATACAGCTTTATTGGCGCCTTGTGATGCCCCTATTCTAAAAAAATCGTCATCCGGTCTATCCCTTTCGTCCAATTCAGGTAGTTTGACCAGCATAGACTCCCGAATAACCCTCTATCAAAGCTGCGGCGGTGGCGGCGGTGGCGGAGGAGGTGGAGGCTCTGGAGGAGGCTCAGGCGGAAGTTCCGGTGGCGGTTCTTCCTCGAACAGTATTCCCATGCTGAAACCTATGACATTTGGAGTATGTGATTACGCTTTGAACAGTATTTGGGAAAAAATATTTGGTGATCGTGTGAAATGCAACGACTATCACGACTCAAAACACAGAATACAGACACAGTTTTGGAATGAAAACTATTTTCTATGGGCCTCAATAGGAATGAAAGCCAAATACCAAAAAAAACGTTTTATAGGATGGAGTCAATCAAGTACAGCTGATTTCATTGAACTTGGAATCAATACCGTAAAATACACATGGAACCACCCGAAACAGTACAACCCGTTCAATGACCATCATGTTAAGTTCAAATACAAAGGTGTTACCTATCGCACTGATGGTACCCAAAGCTATGACCCACCAAAAAATCCGAATCCATGGCCAATATATAATGATGGACAGATCTTGATACCCTTAGAAATAACAATAGACGATATTTTGGGCAATGATAAGTGGGACATCAACTGGGATGGCGTTACCGCCGGGGACATCAATAGTGGGGTCAAAGAACTATTGAAATTGGCTAAGAGCACCTTAAATTCCCAGTTTCGCAGTGACTTGGCGAACAACAAGGTGATGGTTCGCATAGTTCGATATGCCCCGACCAAAACTGATGTCATTGTCTCCAACCGGATAAAGAGGGCCAAGAGCTATACAGATTTTAAATTTGATACAAACTTTCTGCTAACTTTTGATTCTTCTAACGACAACTTTTTTAAGGCGCTGGCCGCTCAACTAAAAGCAAAAAAATACAGCGACGTAGAGGTTGATATTTACGGCGCTGGTTTAAGGCGAGGTGTTTGGAAGGGAAAAAGAATCCTAGGTAAGGATTGACCTGAAAGATTAGAAATACTTCATACTTCCAAGACCGATCCACCACCTCTCAAAGTTGAGAAGTGGTGGATTTTTTATTTTTCGTGTAATAGTCGATAATCCGATCTATTCCGTTTATAGCAATCCCTTCGGTGTTGAGCGCTAGGCTAATACCATTATTTCCGTTTTCCCCTGCTGTTTCCTTAATTGTCCCGAACGCGGCCCTCGAAGAAATTAGGGTATGTTTGTTTAGGTCATATATCCTAATCTCCACTTTTACTTCATTGGACCGTATTGTATTTCCAAATTCGGACTCCCTAGGGCTGGACAAAGCGGAAAGTTCCTCACTCAATATGTCAACTTTGGTATTGATTAGAAAGTCGCATCCAGAGCCCAGTTTTAGACTACTTAATTCATCGGAATTCAATTCAAATTTAATCTTGTCCGATATCAGTTTGTCCTTTCTAATATCATCGATGGTAAAAAGCGAATCCGTGATTACTTGTCCCCACTTTTTTAAAGAATGATTCAACAAGTCTTGTTGATTTTTAAAAGCTAAAACATCATTTATTAGCCATTTCCCTTGATGAAACGACAATTCGCCAATTCCGTTTTGTTCAAAAGTGAACTTTGGGGCCGTACATGAGTTTAGAAGATACAGGCAACCGATGAAAACCACTATTTTTCTTATCCTAAAAAAATAAGTCCGTGTTACCACCATTCCTAGTTTTATTTTTCAGATGTTTAAGCAAGTTAGTGTAAAATACCAAGACTAGGACCACTTTTCAAATGCGAACCAATTTTACATAAAAGTTCCTTGAAACGGCCGTTCTAAGGGACGTTATCCAGGTTTTTTACGATTCCAAGATTTGACCTGAAATTTGAGAATCAAAACGGTCAAAACTGGTTTACATCAGAACTGTTTCAGAAAAGTCAATTTTATAATTCCTTGGGTATTCCGTAATCTTAACGGATTCAAAAAATCATCCACCCCATCAGCCTCATTGTCGTTGAATACAATGAATATATATGATAATGGAAGGTATTCCCAAGAGAGCCTGGAATTGATCGTTGAACTGTTATTGCTAGTATTGTACTGATAAAAAGTGATCAACTGCAACCTAGGATTCAGGGATAGTCGAAGTTCGGTGCCCAACAAGTTGGTTTCGGTCGATATCCCGTCCATTCCCAAAGATTTTATTTGGTTGTATTCGTAGTTTGCGTTCAAGCTGATATGCGGGATGGGGGCAAGACGTAAAGATGCTGTAAAGTTATTTAGGTTTCCATTAAAAAATTCTCCAAAACCATAAGCTGCACTAAAACCTATTTTTTTAGAAAAATCTCCGGTGTAATTGATGATATGTCTCTGGTATTCATAATCTCCCGCGGCAATGGCTATTCCCAGTGGTGAAAAAGGATCTCTCAAGGATTGCCAATTCAATCGATAGGCATATTCGATAAGGCTACCGTTCTGAAATTCAAAACTAAAAGGCCTAAAAGATGCAAAACCTTCCCTAAAAGAGAGATCGTCCAAATAATGATAGAAAAAGGTAGTTATTCCCGGGCTGAACTGTCGCGTAAATTTGGGCAACCACTTGGGACGGAGTCGAAGTGTTATGGCGGGACTGGTCAACAGATAGTTATTGGCGTCTATGAAACCCACCTTGGGATCATAATCTTGGGAAATAACGCTCTCAACAAGTCCCAAATATAGTAGGTTATCCGAATAATAGGCCCACAGCGCTCCAGAATAGCCTTCATTGTCCTCCAATCCAGAATTTTTTGATCCCGAGAGCATCCAAAAAGCATTGATGGCCTGGGTAGGCCTTAAGAATCCGTCTATGGTAACTGTGGCATTGTAGTTGGACTGGCCTTGCGAATTTGCTTCGTCATATCGGAAAGTGGCCATACCACCTATTCGATTTTGTCCACCAATATTCCTGGAATATCGAGCCACCGCAAAATTTGAAGCTGGTTGGCCATTGGCTTCATCCTGTCGTAATAGAATGGCACCAATATTTTGATTCGGGCTCCGGTTCGTGAACCTTCCACCCACCTCTATGGGAATCGGATTCCCAATATCATCCAAGCCGATTCGTCTGCTAAAGAAAGGTTGAAGATTGTCCCATGCCGCCATTCGGTATATCTCATTGCCCTCCAGGAAAAACTGTCTTCTTTCGGGAAAGAGCACTGAAAACCTGGATAGGTTGATGACCTGCCGGTCCACGTCCGCTTGTGCAAAATCGGTATTGTAGGTCAGATCTAAAACTGAATTCGGCCCCATGACCCATTTCACTTCACCCCCAACCTTGACATCCGTGCTTTCCGAAATAATTTCTTCGCCTTCCTTCTGTCTGACCGTATCTACTAGAAGATAGGGGTTGAGCTGGATGTTGGCAGTTGGTGGTGGAGGCTCGATTCCCGTAAGCACCGCCTCGTAGGGCATACGATACACATTGAAATTTCTGGGCACGGCAGGATAGGACACATATTCATTGTTCGCCCTGATGTTTCGGGTCAGGATAATGCCCATCTCCGTGCAGTTTTCCGGATATCGAAGGGTTTTCCAAGGTATTGCTATTTCAGCGTACCAACCTTCATCGGTAATTTGGGTCCTGACACTCCAGAGCGCGGACCATTCTCTATTGAATATCTCATCGTCCATCACCAAGAGCTCCCGTTGTGCCGCATAGGGATTGGTTTGGAACGAAACGGCGTTCCGTTGGTCTAAAAATCCGTCCAATACCACACCGAACATATCGTTCTGGAAATAATCAAAGTCCCGTTGTAGGTTTTGGGCCAAGATTTCTTTTCTGCCATTTATCGTTTTGCAAAACGCCCCAATATAAAGGTTTGTGTCATCGAACAGTACTTTTGCTTCTGTGGACCTAGTTGCCGGGTCGCCTTGTATCGGGTCTTTTTGTATGAACTTCGTAATGGATTTTGCCTTTGCCCAGCTTGGTTCATCCAGGGTTCCATCTATATTGATTTCCCCACTGGCCCTGACCGCCTGTACGCTAGGTGCAACCTCAGGGGGTGGGAAGATGTCTGGATTGTCTTGGGCCCAAAACATTTGCGTTGTTATCATAAACAGGAATACCAAAAAAACAAATGGTTGGACAAGTCTTGTTTTTTTCACGTTTCGATGGTTTGTATTAAATCTTCGATGGTCACCATAACTTGATTAGATGCTATCCACGTATTTTCTGCCCTAAACAATTAAATTATAGAGTTAAATCCCTTGTTTGTCCAAATTGCGGTGAATCCCGATGGACTTGCGATGAATAGGGATATAACGGGGACGAAAAAAGGTTGGGATTGTAATTTTGATAAACCTATCCTCCATATTGAAGGGCTTGTACAGACAAAGAAGACCATGCGACAAACCTTAATCACTAAAAGCTTGATGTCCGACCTGTACTTAATGATTCACTTATTTTCCTATCAATCTCTCCACATTTGTGCGATAGGCCTCCCCAATTATGAATTCCTTGTCACTTAGAAAAACGCTGTCCTTTTTGATAAAGGAAATCTTGTTTATGGATATGATGTAAGACCTATGTATCCTAATAAATCGGTTATGGGGAAGTTCCGATTCCAAACTTTTAAAACTGGTTCTTACCACAAGTGGTGCTTCAAGGTCCTTTAAATAAAATTTGATATAATCCCCATAGCCCTGCAGCCATACGATATCATCAAATTTTACCTTCACCATACGGTAATTCGAATTCACGAACAGATAATCCTTTTCGATTTCCGTATCGTAAGCCTTTTTTACTGATTTCATTTCAAACAGGCTTTTTGCCCGTTCACAAGCCCGCAGGAACCTCTCCATGGATACCGGTTTTACCAGATAATCAACAATATCCAAATCGTAGCCCTCAGAGGCATATTTTTCATATGCCGTTATGAATATGACCAAAGGTTTGGTTTGGAGACTCTTGATGTACTCAAATCCATTGAGCCTTGGCATTTGGATATCGATAAATATCAAATCGATTTTAGTTTTTTCGAGGAGGGCCATCGCCTCGAAAACATCGTTACATGTTCCAACCAAGTCTAGAAACGGTATTCGCTCTATGTTGTCCTTCAAGAGCGAAAGTGCTAAAGGTTCGTCGTCCACTGCAATACAGCGCATCATTGCTTTAATGTCAGTTTAAGTTCAACTTCAAACCACTCGTTCGTATCGTTTATTTCCAGTTGATGCTCGGCACCATAAATTAACTTCAGTCTCCGCTTTACGTTGGCCAGTCCGATGCCAGAACTATCCTCAATTGAGGCATTCGGTTTTGATTGCCAGTTCTTTACGTTAAAATAAAGCTCCTTGTCCTGTTCTCTTAAAACGATTTTAATACTCGGGTCTTCCACATGACCTATCCCGTATTTGAATGCATTCTCTATGAACGTTATCAATAGCATCGGTTCTATCATGTTGTCTTCTCCATTAAGAACAAAGTCCTCCTCCAAGTTCAATTTTTCTTTGAACCGTTGTTTTTGAAGAGCTATATAGTTTCTAAGATACTCGATTTCTTCATGAAGAGGAACCTTCCTTTCCCTTGTTTTGTACAACATATATCGCATGAGCGAGGAAAACTGAAGCAAGGACGGTTCAAGGTCTTTGCTGTTTTTTCGGACTAGCGCGATGATATTGTTAAGGACATTAAAAAGAAAATGGGGACTTATCTGTCCTCTGAGAAAATCGAGTTCACCTTTGAGTTGCTCTTGTTGTACCTCGGCTTCGATTCGTTCTGCCTCCCTCTTGTCAGAAATGGCCCTAAAAGCGATCGCGGCGGCCAGAATACCCAAAAAGGGCAGCAAACTATATCTAATGGAGATTATAAAATTTGACGCGTACTCTTCTATAAAAAAAGAATAGAAAGGACGCCTTAACATCACAACAACTGAAAAAAATACAATCTGAATGGCTGTGAAAATAAAGTAATTTTTGGCATAAAGAAATCTGGGAATAATGAAATAAGCGTTCAAATAAAAGACCAATATCCAAAAAACATTGATAAGACTCTCAAGATAATGGGAGCTATATGTCTCATCATTGATATGAAAATGTGGTTCCAGCTCTGAATGATAGGCATAGGGCAATGAAATCAAGACAGACCAAGGAATGATATGAAGGACAATTACTTGCCATCTTATTTTATTATTTCGAAGGAACTTCATTGAATCCGAATTGATTCTAAAGTTTTTAGTATAAATGATGTGAAAATTATTAAATAAATAATTAAAAAGGAGACCAATAAGTAGGATGGCGCAAAAAAATCCTTACCGGTCTCGCTAACAAAATTCTCACTAAACCATTGAAAAAACCTCTTTCGTAATTTTGAAGGTTCCGTTGTGTTGTTTTGTAATTTTTTACGAAACTAGGTTCAAACTAATTCGGAAACAATCCTCAACAATCTAACTGCTTATAGATAATTTGTTGAAGACGGGTTGCCCTTATTTCTTGAACTATTCAATCATTTTTGGATTTTACTTCCTGAATTGTTTTTAAAGTTTTTGAAACCAGTGATTGTAGTCCCACGAAATCCTGCGTCTCTAAAATTTCCTTAGAAATAAGTTTTGAACCCATGCCTACGCACAGTACACCTGCGGTAAACCAACTTTCAAGATTAGACTTTTCCGTACTTACCCCTCCGGTTGGCATAATGCTCGTCCATGGTTGCGGTCCTTTTATCGCTTTTACGAACCCAGGACCATAGGAGGAACCCGGAAACAGTTTAATTATTTCACAACCTAATTCCTCAGCTCTATTGATTTCAGTCAATGAACCACATCCAGGGGACCATAAGACTTTCCGTCGGTTGCAAACGACAGCTATGTCTTCCCTTAGGGAGGGGGTCACGATAAAGTTAGCTCCCATTTGGATAAATAGAGAAGCTGCAGCTGCATCCGTAATGGACCCAACGCCCAAAATCATTCCCGGTAATTCTTTAATGGCGTATTTGTTGAGTTCCGAAAAAACCTCAAAAGCAAAGTCTCCTCTTGCAGTAAACTCCATAAGTCGTGAACCTCCATCATAACAGGACTTCAGGACCTTTTTTCCCAGTTCAATATTGGGATGGTAAAACAAGGGCACCATTCCCTGGGCTTTCATTGTTTCCGCAACTTCTATTCTTGAATATTGTGCCATATAAAACTTATCTTGCTACCCTTCCAGAAGCATCACCCCCCATCAATTTCTCTACTTCAGGGACCGTAACCAAGTTAGCATCTCCTTTAATGGTGTGTTTTAAACATGAAGCGGCCACAGCAAAATTCAAAGCGTTTTGGTCGTCTTCAGGGTATTTTAAAAGACCATAAATCAGTCCACCCATAAAGGAATCCCCTCCCCCTACGCGATCCACAATATGGGTAATTTGGTATTCTGGGGATTTATACATGGTTTTTCCATCATACAATACCCCGGCCCAAGTGTTATGGGAAGCAGAAAGGGAGCCTCTTAACGTTGTAATTACTTTTTTGGCTCTTGGGAAACGCTCCATCATCTGTTTACAAACGGATAAAAAAGCCTCTGCTTTAACGTGTTCTCCTTGGGTCGTGATATCCAATCCTTCTGGTTTAATGCCGAAGTGCTTTTCGGCATCTTCCTCATTGCCCAAAACTACGTCACAGTAAGCCGTAAGCTCCGACATGATTTCCTCCCTTTTTGCATCATCGCAATACTTCCAAAGTTTGGCGCGGTAGTTTAAGTCTGTGGATATGGTAACCCCTATTTCACTGGCCATTTTAACCGCTTCAAGACAGGCATCGGCCCCACCTTGCGAAATTGCTGGTGTTATTCCTGTCCAGTGGAACCATTCAACCTCAGCAAACACTTGTTTCCAATCGACCATACCTTTTTGTATTTCAGCCATGGCAGAATGGGCCCGGTCATATACCACCTTACTGCCTCTTGAAACCGCACCGGTCTCCAGAAAGTAAATCCCAAGTCGGTCTCCGCCAAATACAATTTTATCCGTACCCACGCCGCGTTTACGCATTTCCATAAGCGCACATTGCCCAATATCATTGTTTGGAAGTCTTGTGACAAAATCCACGGGGACGCCATAATTGGCCAGTGAGACTGCAACATTCGATTCGCCTCCCCCGTAAACCACATCAAAATTATTGGCTTGTGAGAATCTCAAGAATCCCTGTGGAGCCAATCGTAACATAATTTCCCCAAATGTGACTACTTTTTTCATTTATTGATTGCTTCTAGTTGATTTTATTCCTTAAGATTGAAATATCATGCTGTTTTTATAGGGATACTCCCCCAATTGCCCACTACATTTTTTAATTAAATACCCAGAGCTTGTCCTCCCCCAATTTGAATGGTTTCTGCGGTTAGGAACGCGGCATCATCACTTACCAAAAAGGAAATTACAGAGGCAACTTCTTCAGGTTGACCCAGGCGGCCCAACATGATATTATTTTTCCAAGAAGCAAAAACCTCTGGCTTGGTAGATTTGATTTGCTCATGAAAAGGAGTGTCTATAGTTCCGGGAGAAACCGCATTGACTCGAATACCATACTCCGCTAAGTCTTTTGCCAAAGCCCGTGTTAAGGTATGTACCGCTGCTTTTGAAGTCCCATATATTCCAGCTCCAGGTCCACCGGCATTCCATCCCGCATTTGAAGTGTAATTGATGATGGACGGGTTGTCCCCCTTCTTCAAAAAAGGAATGGCGGCCCTTGAAACGAAAAAAGTGGAATCAAGGTTCAAAGCCATCACTTTTCTATAGAATTCCGTGGTCATTTCCTCAAAACGTGACCTCCCTCCAAGACCTCCGGCATTATTGATCAAGGCATCTATTTTTCCATATTTTACGCCAATTTTATTGATATTGGCATTGACCTCCTCTTCGTTCGTCACATCAAAACCGTAATATTCGGCATCAATACCTGCGGAAGTAAGTTCATTTATTCGCTCTGCACCTTTCCCATCCTCAATTCCATTTAAAATCACTGTATAGCCGTCTTCACCCAGTCTTTTGGCAACTTGAAAGCCAATACCTCCTGTTGCACCTGTGATAACCGCTATTTTTCCTTTTGAATCACTCATTTTATTTTTTGGATTTAGTTTTAACTATCTAATTATGTTGTTCTTGTAAGGGTTCAATTTTTGGGCACAGTATCCAGACACTTGCCATCGTTATGATGGCCAATGCGGCACCAATTACAAATGCGGGTGTGTAGTTTCCGCCAGAGGTTAACCAGGGCACCAAAGCCGTTAAGCCGAAAGCTCCCAATTTTGCCGCCATACCAGCCAAACCGGCTAATGTGCCGACTGATTTCCCCCCCAGTAAATCGCTTGGTAAGGTTTGTACATTCCCGATGGCAACTTGAAAACCGAAGAGAATGATTGCCATTAACATCACGGCTATTTCAGGCCCTCCAGGATTAGCCATGGCCAACAAAGTGGGCAACATTATCAAGCAGCCCAAGGTAATTACCAGCTTTCGGGTTTTGTTTACGGTCCAACCGGCTTTAATACGATTTTGTGCTAAAAGTCCCCCGAACCAGGCTCCTATCATGGCACCTACGTAAGGTACCCAAGCGTAAAATCCTATGGCCTTTACATCCATGCCATACACCTCATTGAGATATATGGGAATCCAAAAAATGAATAACCACCAAATGGGATCAATTGCCGCAGAAGCAATAATAACCCCCCAACTTTCTTTATGGGACAGCATTTTGCCCGTTGGAGGATTGTATCCTTCATCTTGAACCCCATCCCCATCCTTGTCCTGGTTCTGTTGTCCGGTCAAAATATACGCTCGCTCTTCGTCAGAAATCCATGGATGTTTTGCTGGGTGTGATTTTACCAAAATCCACCAGGGAACGAGCCAAATCAGTCCTAAGAGACCAACCAAAATAAAAATGTAATGCCAACTGAAATAAACGGATAAGAGGCCAATAGTGGGAAAGGCGACTATTCCCCCTATTGCCGCACCCGAATTGAAGATTCCTTGTGCAAAAGCGCGTTCCTTGGTTGGAAACCATTCAGCGTTTCCTTTGGCGGCTCCAGGCCAATTTCCTGCTTCAGCTATACCCAATAAGGACCGAAAAATGGAAAGACTCACCACTCCCTTGGCAAAAGCATGCAAAGCTGTGGCCAAGGACCAAAATCCTATAGATAGGGTAAAACCCAATCTTGTTCCGATCTTGTCAAAAATCTTCCCAAAAATGGCCTGCCCAAATGCGTAGGAAAAGATGAAGAAAGTGGAAATCAATGCATAGATGCCCTTTCTCTCATCCGATGTTTTATCGGGATACAGCTCCTCAGCCATATCTGGCCATAATACAGGTAACGCTTGTCTGTCTATATAATTGATAACCGTTGCAAGTGCTATCAATGTTATAACCCACCAACGTAAGCCTTTAAGTTTCATATATCAATGGTCTAGGGGTCCGAAAACCCATTAAATTTGGATATTTTCTATTCTAAAATCCACGTCATTGGGTAGAACATATGAAACCAGATAAAATACATCCCCATCCTTTTGGTACTGGGTTATGCAATTTTTTTAGTTAAATTCTACTTCCCTCCTTAATTTGATCTAAACAGTGAAAATGAAGCGTGCATTTTCATTTTCACCAGCATGTTTAGGTATTGTAACAATATTGGTACAATACCTTAAAGTGTGCTTTCATCTTTTCTTTGCCTCTTTTGGGATCTCCATCCTTTATAGCATCAAAAATCTCTTTGTGCTCCGTAATTCCTTGCATGGATAGATTTGAGTCACAAACATGGTACTTTTCAAAATTTGTGATAATCTCCGGTGTAATAATCAGCATAAACGTATTCATGGTAACATTTTTGCTTGCTTTTGCAATTGCCAAATGAAAAAGTAAATCTTCTTCTACCGCACTTTCTCCATTTAGGACTTTAGTTTCGTAGGCATCCAAAGCATCTTTTAACTTTTCCAAATCTTCATCTGTTCTGCGCAAGGCAGCTAATTTTACGGTTTTCAATTCCAAAAGAATACGGGTCTCGACCAGAGATTTAAAGTCAGGGTCTTCCAGCCTTAAAATATCATCAAGCATTCCGCTCATGGCAACCCTGCCGATATTTGCAATGAAGGTCCCGCTTTGGGGTCTGGACTTCAAAATTCCGTAGAACTCCAATTTTTGAATCGCTTCTCGAATATTGCTCCGACTTACTTGAAATCTCTCGGTCAACATCCTTTCTGAAGGCAACTTATCCCCTGGCTCCAAGTTTTTGTACTCTATATAATCTCTTAACTTCGAAATAATCTCTCGTTGGATATTGCTATTCTCGTTTTTTGTTAAAATTTCTACTTTCATATCTTGAACCAGATTGGTTAACCAGATTGGTTTGTTAAATTTAAAAAAATCTTTCAACAAATAATGGGATAATTCCGCTTTTTTTGAAGAAAAGAGCCATTGATAACCTTGATTATCAATAGCCCCCCTAAATAACTAAACTAACTCAATTTATTCCTAATGATTAACTTCAAGTTCATAAATCTTTACCTTGGCAAAAGCACCCTCATCCGTGGTCTGCAAATAGTTCCCGGCTTTGAAGTAATTCTCGAAAACACTCCACTTATCCATGCTTAAGCCACTAAAAACAATAGACTCACTTTTGTTCAAAATAACTTCCATCCGTCCTTCACTTGCTTTTACTTCTAAGGAAAACCTATCAAAACCCACTTCTTCACTAAAGTTAAATCCGTCATCATCTGTCCAGGCATCGGTGTATAAAAGAGCCGTACCCGAAGTACTTTCATCCTTCAACACCTTACTTTTCACTCGGATGATTCCATTTTGCCAGTAAATTTTAAGTACGGGAGGTGCATTGTTATCGTCCTCACCAATTAAATCCCGTTGTTCATTGGTAAGCCTGCCGTGAATCTGCATAATTATCGTGCGGTGGTATTTGCCATCACCATCTTTCGAGATTTCCTCCATGGACATTTCTCCTTTCATGGTTCCACCTTGAGCAAAGGTCCAGTTTGTACTATTGCTGCCGGGAACCATCTGCTCGCGCAACTCTGTCCTAGATCTTGAGGAGTTAGGTGTAGTAACTCCAGGATAGGTATAAAATACTAGAGAGCCGTCAATTGAATCGTTATACATGAAAGGAAGCAAAGTCTCATTGGTTGCATAATCCAAGATTTCAGGGGGTTCCACTTCTATGGGTTTGCCATTGTTTCCTACAGGTAACGTAACCTTCCAATTCCTTAGGTCTATATTTGGTAAGACAAAAGACCCGCTTTCTTGGGAATCATTTCCCTCTTCGGCCTGCTCTTCCGAGGATTGACCATCTCCCTCTTCGGAATTGTTATTTTGTGATGTATCATTATCCTCCCCAGTGGTCCAAACCAATGTTTCATCTTCCTTTGTTTCACTTTGGCCACATGCCTGAATAATCATGAAGCCACTCAGGATAAACAACAAAAAAATAGGAATTGCTATAGTGCTCTTTTTCATATCATATGCGGGTTTAATGGGAAACTTCAAGTTCGTAAAGATTGACTTTGGCGTAGGCCCCTTTATCCCTTGTTTGGAAATAGTTCCCCACTTTGAAATAGTTTTCGAAAACACCCCACCTTCTCATACTTAAATCGTCATAGACGAAGAATTCATTCTTATTCAAAGACACCACCATTTTACCATTGCTTACCTTTACCTCCACGACAAACTTGCCCGAGCCAACTTCTTCTTTAAAGGTTCTTCCTTCGTCATCGCCCCAAGCTTCTTCATGTAGAATCCCTTCAGATGAAACCCCTCTTTCTTTTAACACCTTGGTTTTAACCCGGATCTTGCCTTCCTTCCAGTATACTTTCAAAATGGGGGGAGCATTATTATCCTTTTGTCCAATCAAATCCCGTTGTTCATTGGTCAACCTTCCGTGGATTTGCACAACAATCGTTCGATGCGGTTTGCCATCCGAGTCTTTCGTGATTTCCGGAACCGACATCTTAGCTTTCAAGTAACCACCATCTGCGAATGTCCAGTTTACGTAATCATTCACCGGCTCCATTTGTTCTCGAAGTTCAGAACGTGAGTATTTGGTGTTCGCAGTGGTTGCCTCACTCGGGTAGGCATAAAAGACGAGTGCCCCGGCACTGGAATCGTTATACATGTATGGACGTAGGGTTTCATTGTTCGCATAATCCAGAATTTCAGGCGGTGCGACACTAATGGCCCCTCCTTTGCCACTCCCTTCTGGAATAGTCACTTTCCAATGGCTCAAATCAACTTTTGGCAACCTATATTTTTTCTTTTTTTTCTTCTTCTTTCTGACTTGCGCTGGAATATTTTCAACTGTGTCAGAATTCTCTCGGATCTGTGCCAAACCGCATTGTATCGAAAATAATAGGACAGCACTCAAAAAGGTTACCAAAAGTTTCATTGTATTGACAGTGTATAGTTTCTTAAACAGATACAGATACGATTAATTAACCGCAGTTATTATTACGGAATCCACCCTAATTTCTTCATCTCCACTTGCATATCCATAGCGAGCAAAATCCGCAGGATCCTCGGGACCTGAATTTCCGATACCGCGTATGAACAGCGCCACACTATCGTTTGCACCTGAATTAAACGTAAAGACAAAGCTTCTATAGTCTCCGCTGTTCGGATTATCCACAACTTGAATGGTCAAGTTATTGTCAGCTTCTTCAATTTGTGCCACCGTGGCATATCCAAATCCACTTTGTGGGATTTCCGTAGTATCGGTAAAATAAACCGGGGTGTAACCGTCAACATATCCTTCACCTGCCAAAACCCGTATTTCCAGCGAACTTGGAAGGTCGCCAGCTTGATCTGACTGAAAAAGATAGGGTATTTCAACTCGATATTCCGCGTTGGGAACGACCGCAAATTCTTGATAGGCATGATCAGGTTCTGCATTATCCAACTTGAGAACATCCGAACCATTACCACTACTGGACTCTCCTTGTTCACCTACATCTGTATTAATCCAACCCGAACAGGTGCAGTCTGAACCAGAGGATTTTGGTAATCTATCAAAATCCGTGTTTAGCAATACGGGATCAGGAACCGCTGGAGCTTCCGGTTCTATCAGTTCGATAGTTTCAGAGTACGTAGCGGATTGATTTAACGCATCTGAAACGGTTAAGGTAACCGTAAAGGAGCCCTCCCCCGCGTAGGTATGAAAGGGGTCGACTTCGGTAGATGTGGTCCCGTCTCCCAAGTCCCATGCAAAGGTGGTTGCATTACTCGATTGGTTGGCAAAACTGACCTCATTGAAGGTCTCTACCTCCACACCATTCGTAAACGTAAAAAACGCTGTAGGTGGAGTTTCATCCACTTGGGAATTTGCTTCCGGAAGTTCTTCTATAAAATCACAAGAAACCATACTTAGTAACAGTGATAAAACACTTATTCTGAACACTATTATTCTATTTAAAACATTTTTTCTCATAACATTCTTATTAATTAGGGTATCCTGGATTTTGCTCTAAAAAACCTTGGCTAATCGAAATTTCAGCGGCAGGAATTGGCAGTAAAAGCTCAAAAGCTTGAAAATCATGGCTGTTGGCGGCAGAGAACTCGGACAACACTTGCTGCGCCACCCCAAATCGTTTTAAATCCAGAAAACGATGGTTTTCGAAGGCCAGCTCAACCCTACGTTCATTCATCAAGTCTTCCATGGTTATTTCAGTTACGGGATCGGTCAATCCAGCTCTATCTCTAACCGCTTGAAATGATTCCAATGCAGCTGGGGCGGTGGTGGACATTCCTCCTGCGAGGATTGACTCCACATGAAGTAGCAATACATCCGCATACCGAGTGACTATCCAATCGTTTCCGGCTATCCTGGGATTCGCAGGTGCCGAAGTCACACCAACGTTCTCATCCACAATCGGTAAAAACTTTACGGTTTGAAATAAACCAGGATTTCCAGGGTCCTCCCTAAATGAGAACTGGCCCCTATTTCCTCCAAATGCTCCAAAGGCCGCTACCAGTTCGGCGGTTGCGTAGTTAGAACCTGTTCCGCGGCCAACCGCGTCCAAGAACTCCGCTGAAAAACCTTGACTATCATTGACATTGGTATCATCAAAGCCAATTGAAAAAATGGTTTCACTATTATCTTCTGTATAAAAGATATCCAGGAAATCCTCCTCAAGACTGTAATCGCCACTGTCCATTACTTCTTCCAATAGGCGTTGCGCCTCTAGGTAACTGATTCCCAAAGTAAGATAGACTTTGGCTAGAAGCGTTTGCGCGGCCGCCTTGGAAGCTCTTGTTCTAAAACTATTATCTAGGTCACTGGTGACAGCGAACTGTAAATCTTCGAGTATAAAATCATATATTTCATTTTCTGGAACCCGGGTAAACGCTATCTCTGTTTCGTCAGGAAAAATCACTCGATCCACCAAGGGAACTCCTCCGTAATAACGCACTAGATTAAAATACGCATAGGCCCTCAAGAAACGGGCTTCGGCTTCAAATCTGTTCGCATTCTCCGCTGATGCGTTTTCCAGATTTTCCAAAACCACGTTGGCATCGAAAATAATGCGATACATGCTACGGTAGTAGGTCGTCACTGCCGCTGTTTGAGGTATCACCGTAAATGTCTCAAATTCAAACCCTTGGGGTGAACCACTTTTCGTCCTGGCATTATCGCTCAGGATTTCCCCCATTTGGTACTCAATTTGGATACCTAAAAAGGGATTATTAAAACCACCATCACCCTCCAAAGGGTTACTTCCCTGCAGACCATCATAAATATTAATGATACCAGACAATATTTCATCATCATCGTTAAAGAAATCATCAATAGTTGTTGCATTTATAGGCTCTGGGTCCAAATCACAGGCACTAAAAACCAAGCCCAAACCAAGTATCAAAAGTTTTATATGTTTCATAAGTCTTTTTTGTATGTTAAAATTCAACATTAAGCCCTAAGGTGATTGTTCTATTGATTGCAGTTCCGCCTCTTTGGTAGCCAAAGGTGAGGGGACCGTTCGGAAGGGTCCTAATATGCTCGGGATTCCAACCGGAATAATCAGAAGCCGTTATGAACAATAGATTCTGTCCGGTAGCATATAACCTTAAATTTGTCAGTTTTAAAGCGGAGGTAATATCCCTCGGGAAATTATATCCAAGACTAACGGTACGTAGTGCCAGATATCCTGCGTTTTGGACCAACTGGCTTGTAAATATCCGTTGGACCAAAAATTGTTGATCCGGGGTAATTGAGCGGTCAAAATCTACCGTATTGCTATTGAAGAAATCAAAAACATATTGATCCCCCAAATTATAGGTCTTTGCCCCATGACTTCCTTGGAACAAGAAGCTAAAGTCCACGTTACCAACCCTAAGATCGTTTCCAAAACTCCATATTAAATCGGGATAAGGGTCTCCCAAAATGGTCTTGTCATCTTCATCGATGAGCCCGTCGCCATTTAAATCCTTGGCGTAAGCAAATTGAGTTCTATTTCCTACCTGTCGGAAAGGATCACTCAAAAACTCAAAAGGTATATCCCTGTCAAATACATAGCCATAAAAGGAAGAGATCGGCTGTCCCTCTTGATTGATCCATTCTACCAATCTACTACCATCTCCGGTATTGACAACTTGTCCATTTGAATCTCCAAATTCCACTAGGGTATTTTCATTGAAAGAGCCTATCAAGGTTGCTCCCCATCGTACTTTTTCAGTACTGATAAACCGTGCTCTAAGCTCAAATTCAAGCCCTTCGTTTTCCACTTCGCCAAGGTTCACCAAGGCATTGGTAAAGCCCGTGGTACCGGCTACAGGATTATTCAAGAGAAGATTGTCGCTGGTTCTTTTGTAGTAATCTACAGAACCAGAAAGTACATTATTGAACAAGCCGAAATCAACACCAGGATTTATCTCAATGGACCGTTCCCACTGCAAATTTGGGTTTGGAATATTGGCAGGGTCAAAACCATTTACAATCGTTCCGTCCACCACCGCACTAGAAGGTTGTAAAAGGGCCAGTGAAGGGTAATTATCCGTTAGAAATGAACCAGAAGCCAGATCATTTGTACCGGTCACACCGTAGCTCACCCGAAACTTTAGTTGATTTACGACATTACTGTCCCTTAAAAAGTTTTCGTTGGAGACTACCCAACCCAAGGAAGCGGCCGGAAATCCACCATATTTGACGTCACTACCGAATATGGAACTCCCATCCGTTCGATAACTTGCGTTGAAGAGGTACTTCCCATCATAGGAATAAATGGCCCTTCCGAAAAAAGAGTTTAAAAGGTTTTCGTATTCAAAGGCCGTGGCCTGGTTAATGATGGAACCACCTCCGACGTTGGGAATCAGGTCTGAAGTAAATCCACTGGTTTCAATTATCGTTTCTTCGAAGAATCGACGTTCGAAAGAAGCCCCAGCTATAGCACTGATTTCATGCTTACCACTGGTTTTATTGAAACTCAGGATATTGTCAGAAATCAAAGCGTATCTGCTTCTCGTATCATTTCTGGCATTTGCCCCCGCAGCGCCATTTCTGGATTCATTTACTCCTTCATAATTGGTCCTTATCCGGTTTTCATAGGTTGCTGTGAAGGATGACCGAAAGCTTAGATCCTTGGTGAATTTGTAATCCACATACATTCGGCCAAAAAAGTTGTATCGGTCTTCAAGACGCTCTCGCTCCAGTAGTTTTGCCAAAGGATTGATGTTACTCGTATTACTTACATCGGTTCCGCTTCCCACCGGAACGCCCAAGAAATTACCGTTGGAATCAAAAATGCTTGTGGCCCCATCTGGGAAGGCAAAATCATCGAACATTCTCTGAAGTACATAGTCCCCTACTTGGGCATCTGCATATCTTCCGCCATCGCGTACACGATTGACAAAGTTGATATTTGTGGCGTCCAATCTGGCTGGGACCCATGAAGGTTGACGTATTACGTCATAGAGACCCGTGGCACTGAAACGTCTTCGATTGGAAAAAGAAGGTGAAAAACTAGCTCCTATTTTCCATTTATCTGAAAGTTCCGTATCCAATTTTACTTGAGCCTGATACCGTTCGAAGCTATCGGTTAATAATACCCCGTCATCAGAGACGTAACTTAGATTGAGGTTATACTTCGTTTTCTTGGTACCACCTCGAACGCTAAAACTATGACTTTGTATGGTACCTCCGTTTAAAATAATATCCTGCCAATCGTTTTCGGCATTGATCAACTGCCTCATTTGGCTTCCCAGTGACAGCCCTCCGGTTATTGCAATTTCCCTTTGGAGTTCCGCCTCAAAGTCGATATCATAATCTTCACTTCTTCTGCCCTCCTTAAAACCGGTGAACGTATTGTAGGTAAATTTTGGTTTACCTTCTTTACCTTGTTTGGTTGTGATTTGTATTACCCCATTCGCTCCACGTGAACCAAAAATCGCTGCCGAGGCAGCATCCTTTAGCACCTCGAACGATTCTACGTTGTTCATGTCCAAGTTTGTCAAGAAATCGGAATCCACAACAGCACCGTCCAAGACTACAAGAGGGCCGCTATTGGAGGTAATGGAACCCACACCGCGAATTCGTATGGTTGGTGCTCCCCCTGCCTCGCCTTCCGTATTTTGGATGTTTACTCCAGCGGCCTGACCGATCAAAGCTTCATCGATTCGAGAAACCGAAATTTGGTCCAAATCTTCGTTGACCACTTTTGAAATCGCTCCAGTAAGTAAAGACTTCTTTTGTGTTCCATATCCAATGACCACGACCTCATCCAATTTTTCAGTGTCTTCCCGCAGCACGATATCGATGGTCTGTTGCGCTTCGACAAGTACGGTCTGGGGGGCATAACCAATGTAGGAAAAGCGCAATACTTCACCCGAGGATACTTGAATGGAATAATTTCCATCAAAATCAGTTTGGACCCCTCTGTTGGTATTTAGGACGATAACGTTGGCCCCTGGAATGGGAACACTGTTGGCATCCGTAACCGTCCCGGTAACGGTACCAATCTGCTGTGCAAAAAGTTGGATATTGGCCAGCAATGCTCCAACTAGAAAAAGTTTAGTTTTTAAGCTCATTTGTTACATAGTTAATTACAGTTCGCATGATATTCGATGACGTTTGGTGCATCGAAACCATTTTGGTCACAACAAATAGCTAATATGAAAATTGGAAGAATTTGATTATTTTTGAATTCTTCAAATAAGCATTTTAATATGTATTTGTTGAATTTTACTTCCCTCCGAAAGAAGTAATGTATGAAAGGATAGGCGTGCACCTGTCCTTTTTTTGTTAGTTGCTATAGTTTTAGTTGTTGTTTTCAGGTCTTTTCTGTTGAATAACCAAATTGGTTAACCAGTTTGGTTTACCAAATATATGTTATATAAAAGCCAAAAAAAAATGATTTTATCATTTAAATGTTAAAATTTTAGAATTTTATGAATCTGTTGCGGCAAAAATTACCTACTCTGAGCAAAATCAAAAAAAGCTTGGTCGCTATTGCATAAAATCCTCGCGTATGGGACTAAAAACATCGATTAGCACCCCCGCTTCCGTACATAGCGCCCCGTGCAAGGCATGTGGCGGAACATAGAAGGAATCTCCTCCTTTTAGCGTTTGTGTTTTTCCATCAATGGTCACATCAAAACTTCCACTTTCCACATACGTGACCTGCGAATGGTAGTGCTCGTGCATTTGCCCAACAGCGCCCACCTCAAAATGAACCTTTACCAACATAATTTTATCATCATATCCCATGATTTTTCGCTTTAAACCTGGTCCTACCGTTTCCCAGTCCAACGCATTTCCTTTAATGAATTCCTTACTTGCTCCAAATGTTTTCATAGTGCTCTTAGGGTTTAAAATCAACAAAATGGCAAGGGCCTTTCCATTGATGTTCTTTTGTGTTTATTTTCTGTTTATGTAGAGTTTCCAGGGATGGGTCTTGGTTTGAAAGTAGTAAAAGGGCCCGCTTCCCATTTTTATGTTTCACAGAGATTGCGGTATACATATCCGTATCTAGTTCAATAGTTAACTCCAAAATACTACTTGTTGAATTTGACGACAATTCCGTTACTGGACTATATTCACCATGAGCTTCTATCACCGAAACGAACAAGGTGTTTTGACTTTCTTTTCTTCGTAGAATTAGGCCGGCATCCCGTCTTAAATTAAACTCAGGGTCATTGGCGCCCAATCTTGTAAATAAAAACACATCACCCTCCTTAGTGTTAGAAGACCTAGTATAGAATTGTTTGTTTCTCATCCATGTGAGTTTTCCATACCCCTTTTTTGAAATTCCACTAGCTTCCAAATACAAATGCTGATATCCATTTTTTGTTCCCAGGGTTTCCAATGTTCCTGGAGCAGCATATTCGAAATTGGTCTGGATTACTTGTCCCATAAAATGTATGGGAAAATCATAGGTGTTCTTTTTGTTGGCATTTACTTTGAAAACATCCAGTAGCATAGGTTTATCAAACTCTTTGGATTGAATCATAGCCACTGTCCGATGCATCACAACACCGGGATACGCACTACCCTCTTTGGCACTAACAAC
>NZ_CAKZYF010000200.1 GCF_937884665.1 uncultured Allomuricauda sp.
GGGTTGAACCGTATCTTCCCTAAAAAAACAGGATGGACAAAAAAATCATTTGGGGCATTACGATAAAACAACTCCTTGCCGTTGGTATCTTATATCTATTTTCCTCATGGGCCTATCATTTGGCCGTATGGTTAAATATGTCCCAGAAAAATCGTGAGGAAGTCAATCTATTCGGTTTAATCGATTACATAGACGGTGGCGGCTTACAGTACTCTATATTTTTCGCATTTACCATCCCGATTTGGTGGTTTATTTTCAAATATTCCAAACATTCGAAAATTTGGGAGCGTCTAATTTTGCATATTATTTTTCTGCCTATTTTCATCTTTGCTTCTCAAAAAGCATATTACATAATTTGTGAGATGTTGGGATGGTTCCATCTTTCAGGCCCGGGAGCGGTATGGGATCTTTACATTCCTGCACTGTTCTATTTGATTCAATTTGGTATTTTTCATGCCTATGAACACTATCTGGAAAACCAGAGAAAACTAAAACTGGAAGGGGAACTTAAACAAGCAGCCCTTAAAAGTGAGCTGGCTGCCATCAAGGCACAGCTCAATCCCCATTTTCTGTACAATGTCTTCAATACCATTAACGCTTCGGTACCCCCCAAGCAGGAAAAGACGCGAAGATTAATTGCCACCTTATCCGATTTGTTTCGGTATCAATTAAAAGCTTCCAAAGAAGAATGGGTTAGCTTGGAAGAGGAACTTGAATTTGTCAAAAAGTATTTGGAGTTGGAAAAAGCCCGTTTTGAGGAACGCTTGAACATAGAAATCAACGTTCCAGAGTCCTTATATGAAGAAAAAATTCCTCCCATGTTATTGCAACCCTTGGTGGAGAATTCCGTAAAGCATGGTATATCGAATGAATTAAAAGGAGGAAAAATCTCCATTTCCATCTTTAAGGATGGTGAAAAACTGAAATTTGAAATTGCAGATACTGGGGCCGGAGTAAAGGACAAGGAAAGTATTTTTGGAAAAGGGGTAGGTCTTACCAATACCCGTTTACGACTTCAAAAAATGTATCAATCGCAACTGGAAATACTCGACAATGAACCCCAAGGCCTTAAAATTCGTTTTGCCCTGTGAAAAAAGTGCTCATTGCCGATGACGAAAAGGCTGGAAGAATTTTGATTAAAGAATTTCTAGAAGATTACCCCGACCTGGTTTTGATTGCAGAGGTGAATAATGGCGTGGACGCAATCAATGAAATCAATCGATTTAAACCCGATTTGGTGTTTTTGGACATTCAAATGCCAGGAAAAACGGGTTTCGAAGTATTGAATCATCTTGAGGAAATACCTAAAATCATTTTTTCCACAGCGTATGACGAATACGCGCTCAGAGCTTTTGAAGTACATGCGGTCGATTATTTACTGAAACCCTACACCAAAGAACGTTTTAAGACCGCTGTAGCACGTTTGAATTCCAACACCTCTAGTATTGGTGAACTGGCACAAACCGTATTTATGGAAGATACCGCCTACCCTAGTCGCGTGTTGGTACAGTACAACAAAAAGCTTATCACCATAAAATGTGAAGATATTGTTTGGGTAGAGGCTTATGGTGATTATTCCAAAGTTCATACGAAGAACCAAGCGTACTTGAGTAATTTTGGCATTACGGACTTGGAACAAAAACTGGACCCTCAACTTTTTTTGAGGGTGCATCGCTCTTCCATAATCAACTTAGACCGCGTTAAGGAACTTAATAAGTATGGTAAGAGCTACGATGTAACCATGGACAATGGTGAAGTGGTCCGGGTAAGTCGTGGTTATATGGATGCCCTAAAGAAAATAATGCTTTAGGAACTATCGCCCCACACACCATCGTTTCTCACTCACGATCCAACCAATACTCAAATTGAATACGGGCTGTATTCCTCCCTTGAATTCCCCTAAATAATAAGCGGCACCTACATCCACGGAAAAACTCAAACCAGAATTATAACTTCGCTGAATGCCCGTAACTAGACCTGCTGTGGCGAAAGTACTTCTTGGTACATCGTCAGCCACAAAATCATCCCCGGCAAAGAAAACCGACGCGGAGGGCGCAATATAGTTGGCGGAATTCCCATAAATCTGCCTTCCACTGGTAGCCCGTCCATCAAAATTGTAGTAATACCGGTTTTGAAGGGTTATGGCAGGGAACAACTGATAATTTTCGATAGGACTCTCGGTAAACGGGTCCAACGAAAACTGATACGCCACCCTTGCATCTAAAGTAGAATTGACCCCCAAGCTCATTTCATATTCAAGTCCGGGATGAAACATGTTGATTTTAATTTGGCGCACTTCACAGTTTTTTCCAAACTGGGCTATTGACATTTGGGCGCAAAACAACCCCAAAAAAAGGAAAACGATTCGCATAGTAGGTGTATTTGGGCGCTTAGTGATAACAGAAACTTTTTCAAAATAGTATTTTTACCAAAACTAAACGTATGCAGTTAAGTCGCATTCCCCAGATAAAACATACAACAGGAGACAATTTCTTTTTGTTGTCCGGGCCTTGTGCCATTGAAGGTGAAGATATGGCACTTAGGATAGCGGAAAAGGTCACCAAAATCACGGATAACTTAAAAATACCCTATGTTTTCAAAGGGAGCTTTAAAAAAGCAAACCGTAGTCGGATTGATTCTTTTACTGGAATTGGGGATGAAAAAGCATTAAAAATACTAAGAAAGGTATCTGAAACCTTTGAAGTACCTACTATAACCGACATCCATGAAATAGAAGATGCCGAAAAGGCCGCGGAGTACGTGGATGTGCTCCAAATACCCGCTTTTTTGGTACGTCAAACCGACTTGGTAGTGGCTGCGGCGCAAACCGGAAAGGTGGTCAACTTGAAAAAAGGGCAATTCATGAGTCCAGAAAGTATGCAACACGCTGTAAAAAAAGTAACGGATTCCGGAAACGACCAAGCCTGGATTACGGACCGAGGCACTATGTTTGGTTATCAAGATATGGTTGTTGACTTTAGAGGCATTCCCACCATGAAGCAATATGCTCCGGTAGTGCTGGATGTGACCCATTCCTTACAACAACCCAATCAGTCTTCTGGGGTGACGGGAGGACGTCCTGCACTTATAGGAACCATGGCACGAGCCGGAATTGCCACAGGTGTTGACGGTCTTTTTATGGAAACCCACTTTGACCCAGCCAATGCAAAAAGTGATGGAGCCAATATGTTGGATTTGAGTTTACTCGAAAAACTACTCAGTGATTTGGTTTCGTTGCGAAAGGTTGTAAATACTTTTTAATCCCTTTTATAAAAACCCTTTTCTTTAAGGGAACTGACCTCTCTCAATACATCTATTAAAACGCTATTGTTTATTTCTTCCAAACTTCTGTATCGGAAAGACTTGACCACTTTTCGTTTTTCACTATACATTAATTCAATGTGTTTGGTGAGGTGGGCCGAATTCCAAAAGGCGATATCTACATACTTGCCTTTATACGAGGCATTTAAATAGCAAATAGGATGTTTTCCTTCATAAAAACAGGGTATCCTCCATTTGTATTTCATATCCACGTCGGGAATCACCGATTCTATCACTGCTTTAAGGTGTAAAAGAATGCTTCTGTAAGGTTCCTCACGGGATAAGATATATTCTTCGGCTGGGTTCATGTGAATTATTGAAAAGGTCTAAGCCACCGAAAAAAGGTGGGAACCATTTATCTCGATATCAAAATCCTCTTTGATGTAATCAATGTACTCCTGCGGTGTTTTTTCAGAAATCCAAATCCATTGGTTTTTAAGGTCTACATCAAAATGAAATTGGGAGAAGTCAATCAGATAGTCGCTGTCGTACTGCGACAACAGGAACTTTGTGATTCGTGGTCTAAGGCGATATTCCAAATCGATACAAATCTTTTTGGTCAAGGTATCGTCTTCACGATTTATCCAGTTGAATTTCACTGCTTTGGTTAAATAGGAAAGGCAATGTAATAAAAAATAGGCTATGGTGAACATCCAAGTTATTCACATCGATTAAGTGGTGATTGCTATCTACCATCTACATAATCTTGGAGATAAGAATACCTAGATGTCAACTTTCCGTTGGATGTCATTCTTGCCCTTTTCAGGATACCATCTTTATCTCCATTGAAAAAGGCAGGGATGACATGTTTTGAAAATGCCTCGCCAAAACCATTACTGGCATCGCGGGGCAACTCGGCAGGTAAATTGTCCACGGCCATTATAGCTATGGCCTCTGGATTTCTAAAGTCCGTTTCCGTTTCTGAAACCGGGTCATACCCATAAATAGGGTCTGCAATGGTACTAGGTTTAATGGTCGTGGCTACCGGACCGTCAATATCGCAACTAACATCGGCAACAACTTTTATCTTGAAATCCTCATGTTTGGCGTCTTCCCGTGTATAGAGGTATGGCGCTCCGTCCCCGTAAAAGTGTCCGGCAATGTAGAAATCCGTCACCTTGGCAAAACGGAAGAAATTGGATTTATACTCTTCGGGATTGGCAAAAAAATCACCCTTATTGCCGAGGTCACCATCTTTGCGTTTGTTGTATTCCTCAGCATCAATTTGGCAATAGACGGGTTCGTCAAAATCTTGAGATAGGTATTCATCCACCTGGACCTCCCTAAGGTGCATAGCTTCCAACATTTCTTTGGAACCATTGCCTACCCTCCCCTTTCCTGTCAATAGGATTTTGATGTTGGGCAATCGTATTTTCTGAAGCTCATCTATCAAGGCTTGTTGGTCACGTAGGGTTTCTGCCTTCGGAAGGTTGAAGATTCCGTATTTCAGCCCATAGGTTCGAAAGCCGTTGTACGCCCCTACAATTCCAGCATAGCGACCAAAAGCCACCAATCGTTGCCCTTTGGGGTTGGTAATTACCTCATGATCATAGAGTTCGATGTTCTTTTCCAAAATGGCCCGTAGCAAATCGCGATTATACGGTTGTTTTTTGATGGTATGTGAAAAGAAGAAGTACTTTTTGTTGGGAATCAGAGCACCAATCGGCACTTCCTTTACACCAAGCATTACATTACAATCTTCTACATTTTGATGGACCGCAACTCCTGCTGATTTGTATACCAAATCGGTAAATACCCGTATGGGTGAAGTTTCCACATAGATTTCTGCCTCAGGGAAGTGGTTTAGGACATTTTGGCATTCGGTTGGGGATAACACCGCCCTCCTATCGGGCGGATTTTTGCGTTCTTGTATGATTCCGAACTTCATTTAGCAATTGGTATAATTGTTGACCTAAAATAAGGGGTTTGAAAAGGGTAAACAAACTTTTCCTCCAATCGCTCTAAAGTTATCGATTGTCGGATAAATAGTTAACTTTGCCCTCCTTCTCCCTAAAGGGCTACGGAGGACAGACCCTAGATTGGGGAAATGGAATCCGAGTTTCGGAGGACAAACCCGAAATTCACCGTAGCCAGAGCCTACGAAGCCATGAAATGGTGAAGTCGGCTGGCGAAGGTGAACACAGTTCTTTGATAAAAAATGAGATGATTTAGGTCCACCTTCTCCGCCAAGTCGGATGCGGTGGACGTAATTCGTTTACGGTAAGCTAAGCTTACCTAACTCATTATGGGGCCGACTGGTTTTGACAGCAAGACCAATGGTAATGTAAGCATGCCGAGCTATGGAATCGATGCTCGTTAATCTCTGTTCCAACTTTTTAAATGGCGAAAATAACTACGCTTTAGCTGCTTAATTGACTGAATTATAGTAAGTCCAAGCCCAGTCCCGCCAGGCGGGAAAGCTGAATGTTCCTTGGTAGCCCTTGTTGATGGCGACCTTTTTAGGAGCACCATAAAAGTCAACATAGCGTTTTTACGGCTTCGGTAAGAGCGTAAACTTAAAGAAGCTAAGGGTATGGTAGGCGGTTTTTGGTCAGCCATATCACGAAAACCGAACAAAGACTAAGCATGTAGAAAGCCTTGCAATTGCTTGTTTGGACGAGGGTTCGAATCCCTCCGGCTCCACCTACGCCCTCCGAAGCTT
>NZ_CAKZYF010000201.1 GCF_937884665.1 uncultured Allomuricauda sp.
ATCGAACTAAAGCGGGTTTTCTCCATTTCAGTGGTTCAGGAAGCCGTCTTTTTAGCATCACCGACCTTGTATTTTGAAATTAAAAAATGGGTTGAAGGTACCTTGGATTCCAAAAAACATACCAAGGTCAAACGCTCTTTTTTGAAATACATCGCTAGAATGAGTTCTCGCTCCACTCCTTTTGGATTGTTTGCTGGATGTACTTTGGGCAGTTTTTCAGAGACTACCCAGCTGGAGCTGAAAAACCACATGATGCACAAAAGGTATACCCGTCCGGACATGAACTACCTGGTGGCACTCTCTCAGGATTTGGCAAGACTTGAACACATTAAAAAACAACTCGTGTATTTTCCAAATTCCAGCATATATCCTATTGGGGAGCAGTTGCGGTATATTGAATATTTCTATTTGGACAGTCGTAGGCAGCACCATATTGTTGAAATAGACAGTTCTGAATATCTTGACAGGGTATTGCACACAGCTTCCGGGGGGGCTACTTTACAAGAATTGGTAGATCAACTTATTGATGAAAGTGTATCGGAAGATATGGCCTATGGTTTTTTGGACGAGTTGATGGAAAACCAAGTGTTGACCAGTTCATTGGAACCTTCCGTGAGCGGCCCTCCCTTTATAGAGCAGATTTTGGACGTGTTGCGATCACTTGATGGTTGTGATGGGGAAATTATGTTTTTGGAACGCATTTCACAAAGTTTTTTAGACCTCGATGCAACGCTTGGGAATGCTCCCGAAAAGTATCTGGAAATCAGTGAATACCTCAAAAATAAACCCACCCAATTCGAGCTGAAATATCTTTTTCAAACTGATATGGAGCTTCAAACCTTGTCTTGCGAGTTATCCAATGCATACACAGATCATATCAAAAAGTCCCTAATCTTGTTCAATAAGCTTAGCGCAGCATCCACCAAAAGCAACCTTAGCATGTTCAGGGAAGCTTTTCTTGAACGCTATGAGGAACGTGAAATGCCGCTATGCCATGTATTGGATGTTGAGACCGGAATCGGCTACCTGCAAAACAGCAATAGTGGTGATATCAATCCCTTGGTGGATGAGTTGGTAATTCCTCCTGAAGAAGACCCTTATCTAGAAAATGAAGTGAAATTCAATACGGTGTACCGTATACTTTTTGAAAAGTTGAATAGAGCGAAAGAAACCAAAGCACAAACCATTGGATTTGTTGACTCGGATTTTGAAATCCTGCCCGTGATCTGGGATGATTTACCCGATACGCTTTCTACAATGATAGAATTGGTGAAGGAAAATGATGATGTAAAAGTCTTGGTATCGGGATGTGGTGGCTCCTCTGCAGCTAATCTTTTGGGCCGGTTTTGTCATGCAGGTAGCGCGATTACCCCCCATACAAAACATATCGTTTCAAAAGAAAGCGACATACAATCACAGAAGATACTCGCTGAAATTGTGCACTTGCCGGAGGCGAGGGTAGGAAATATTTTAATGCGGCCTTCTTTCCGGGAATTTGAGATTCCCTATCTGGCAAAATCCAATTTATCCGCGGAAAAACAGATTCCTTTAGAAGATCTTTTTGTATCTGTACGAAACGGGAGGGTGGTCCTTCGTTCTAAAAAATACAATAAGGAAATCATTCCGCATCTTACCAACGCGCATAATTATTCCACAAATGCGCTTCCCATCTATCAATTTTTATGTGACATGCAAACCCAAAATCTAAGGGGGAGTATTGGATTTGGTTTTGGACCCCTCAATAAGTTTTTTGATTTTTTTCCTAGAGTCGAATACGGTAAACTCATTCTGCAAGAAGCAAAGTGGCGCTTAAAGAAGAAGCATATCGAACCAATGATGGAAGCAAAGAACGATGATGGCACATTACAGTTGGAAGTACGTAGACTGCGAAAATCGAAAGGCATACCACAATATTCCATGTTAAGTGATGGAGATAACGAACTGCTCATCAACTTCACTAATCTAGATTCGGTACGCATGCTTATAAACACGGTAAAAAACCGGGAAGAGTTTATGTTGAGCGAATTTTTGCACGCCCAAGCGGGTTTGGTTACATCCAAAGAGGGGCATTTTGCCAATCAGGTAGTGATGTCCTTTTACAACCAGAAGAAATTAAATACTAGGTCCAACATCCAAAATGAGGTCCAATATGCCGCAACGTAGTTTTTTTATAGGGAGTGAGTGGTTGTATTACAAGCTCTATATGGGACCGAAAATGTGTGATTCCGTTTTAACAGAGGTAATATTGCCGATGGTACAGGTCTTTAAATCGAAAAAATGGATATCCCAATGGTTTTTTATTCGATATGCCGACCCTAAACAGCACTTGCGTATTCGTTTCCAGCTAACTGAAAAAAGTGCACTTGGAAAGATTGTTGAAGAAGTTCACCAAGCGCTTGCTCCTTTTGTGGAACGCGATTTGATTTGGAATATCCAGCTGGACACATATCATCGCGAAATGGAAAGGTACGGTACAAACACCATGGAGTTGTCTGAGACCGTTTTTTATTGTGACAGCGAGGCCGTTATCGCGTTTTTGGATTTGATCGAGGGTGATGAAGGAGAACAATTGCGTTGGCTGTATGGACTACGTGCCGTCGATTTGCTCCTGAGTGTTTTTGAATATGGCATTGACGAAAAACTAAAATTCATGGAAAACCTGAAAATAGGTTTCGGAAAGGAGTTCAATATGTCCAGACCTTTAAAAAAGCAGTTGGATGATAGGTTTCGAAAGGAAAGGCAGACCATAGAAAACTTTATGGGCTTCACAAAAGAAGAAGAGCCCGAGTATGTGCCTATTCTGGAGGTTTTGCAACAATCTTCATCCGCGCTTAAACCGGTGGCACGTAAAATTCTAGAGATGGATAGGAAGGATATGCTTCAGATTACGAAGAACGGTTTATTGGGAAGTTATGTTCATATGCTAATGAACCGCTTGTTCAAATCCAAAAATAGACTGAACGAGATGGTCTGTTATGATTTTCTGTATCGGTACTATAAGTCTTCAATCGCGAAACAAAAGAAAATGACCGCTCCTTCTTGATTCATAAAACATCTTTATATTTTTCATAAGGATTTTAAACGGTTAATGATTTGTTAATCGGATAGGGTCCCATGTAATATCTTTTAACTTGTAGGAAAAGTATTATTAATTAAATATATCAAAATGAAAAAACGTAAAAAAATTGGTCTTACCTTAAGCAAGAAAGTAGTCTCGAATCTTTCTTCTTCAAAAATTACAGGTGGAGGTACATCATTGAACCCCGAATGCTTACCTAGTCCGTCCAGGGTCTGTTCATTAGGCTGTACGGCCCCCTGTCCAGATACACGAGGGTGCGATGAATAAGTGCTAAAAAGAGAAGGTCCAATTGACGTTCGGAAAATGAGATAAATGCTCCTCTATCTTTAATGAACTTTACCTTATCGAGGAGTATATCCCCTGATTTCATACAAGAACAGGGGTTTTTGATTTGTATCAAATTCAGATATACTAGTTTGGTAATGATACTAATCAAAAGAATTTCATCAAATTACCCATGTTAGGGGGTGTGTTGACGGGCTAAAAAGTTCCATTAGGGGAAACCATCAACCAACCAATATCAAAAAAAATTAAGTCACGGTTGTATTTGGTAAATATAACACGCCATTGATTTTCTTCTTAGTTTTCTTCAAAAATCCTTATCTCCGAAGCTAATAATGTAATACGATTACCTTTAGAAAAGTGTATTAGAAATATCTATTGTATCAATTAAAAGTTTAAATAGTTAATGGGGTGCAAATCTTAGGAACATAAGATTTTATATATTAATTTGTAAGAATATTAATAACAATAAAATCTACCCCATGAAAAAAAGAAAAAAAGTTGGTCTCACTTTAAACAGAAAAGTGATTTCAAATTTGAAATTGAAGCGCCTGACAGGGGGAAACGGTTCGTATCAAAGTTGCAACGGAGCCAATGACCCGGCTGATATGAACAAACCTACTATATGTCATTGTTTTTGATTGGTAATATTCACTAATGGTTGACCAATGTTTAAAAAAGAAGTCGGGAGTAGAGTTTTAAGTCATGAAAAAGGATTTTCGAACAATCCCGCTTTTCAGATAAATACACTATAATAAAAAGCATGTTTTGCTACTTGGCAACCAATTCCATGACAATGGGAAATTTTAAATTTCGCGTCATGAAAAAAGGTACTTACGCTCCGTCTTTCGCTAAATAAAAAATGATTTCAAAATTTTTAAAAACCGCTTATTTAGCGGTTTTTTTACGATCTGTCAAAAACCTTCCGCAGTTCATAAAAAACGCGCTGTAACACGCTCAACTCTTCCACTACAATTTCTGCTGTTCCTTGCATCTCCTGTTTAAAAAGAATCTCTTTATCAAAAGAGGTATTCAAACTTTTGATAGCTATGTAAAGGGTATAAAACGTTTGTTCTCCTTGTTTGGGAACCTCAGAAATATTTTGAATTTCACCAGTAAGGCTGCCCCATTCTTCGAAAGGATAATTGTCTAGTTTTACCACTACTTTTTGCCCAACTTTTACCTTACCGGAGTTTCTGATGGGTAATGTGACGCGTCCGATAATACCTTCCGTTTTTTTAGGAACGATGGTGAACAATACTTCTCCCACCTCAATATTTTGATATTGGTCCCAGATATCAAAAACCGTTACCATACCTTCAATTGGGCTTGAGATCAAGTATTGCTGTTCCCAGGTATCCAGTGCCGAAACAAGGTTTTGCTTGGCGTTCCCCAACTCTTGCTTATAGTTGTTTTCAAATTCAGTCCCTTGAATATTGGTTTTTGTCAGTAGGTTGTTAAAATTGGCGATTGCGATCTGGGTGTTTGAAATATTGGTCAGAAAACCTTCATATTGCTGTTGATCTGCCAAATAGGCCCTATGGGCTCCTTCATACTCCGATTTCGAGATTACCCCTTTACCAAATAAAACTTTATTGCGCTCGAAGTTGTTTTTGGACAGGTCCAAATCCCGTTCAAACAGTTCCAGTTGTCTTTTTTGATTAAACAGAAATCGTTGTTGTTCGCTAAGTTGCTTCCTGATAAGGGCCGACTCTTTGTTATTTGGTGATAAGGTGTTGTATAAAATAAAGTTTTGATAAGCTGAAAGAAAATTGCCATAAGACAGCTGTAAATCCCCAAGACTGAGATCGGAAGGAAAAATGCTTTCCAAAGAATCCAGCACAGGAAGCGATTCGTCCTGTTCGAGCTGTTTTTTGAGGTAGATCACATCTTCAAATTTTGCAGTATTTTCAATCTCGGCTAAAATCTCTCCTTGCCCGACCGGTTCGTTGGGTTTGACAAAAACCTTGGTCAATCTGCCTGAATTTCTTGCTTTTAAATAAATGGGTGGATTTTTACTTGTAATTACAATATTGGCCGGAATAATGTCATTGTAACTGATTACCGCCGACCCGATTAGCAGTAGAACCACAATACCAAAAACCAAGGTGGTGCCCCATCGTATCATCCAGTTCGGAGTTTTGCCCAAAATCTCTTTTACCAGGTCCGATCGTTCGTCCAGTAAATTGAATTTTTTATCTATCCCGTTATCCTCCTCCATATTATTGTCCAAGTTCCAACTGGTTTTTTACCAAAGAGTAGTACAGTCCCTTTTTAGAGGTCAATTCCTGGTGATTCCCATCTTCAACTATTTTTCCCTGGTCCAAAACAATGATTTTATCCGCATTTTTAACCGTACTTAACCTATGTGCTACGATGACCACAGTTTTTCCTTTATAAAACGATTCCAATTTCTCCATGATTTCTTTTTCATTATTGGCGTCTAACGCACTGGTGGCCTCATCGAAGAAAATATAGTTTGGATTTTTATACACGGCCCGAGCAATTAGAATCCTTTGTTTTTGTCCTCCACTGATGTTGATTCCCGAACCACCAATTTTCGTATTGAATCCAGAAGGGAGTTGCTCGATAAAATCCAATATATTGGCGACATCTACTGCATGAAGTAGTCTTTTTCGGTCGATGACGCCTTCCGAATCGGATTCCGTAATGTTCCGAGCTATGGTATCACCGAACAAAAAGCCATCTTGCATGACAGACCCACAATTTTTTCGCCAAAACGAGGTGCCCAGATTTTTAAGGTTGGTATTCCCCACGTGTATTGTTCCCGTGGTTGGATCATAAAATTTCAACAAAAGTTTTATCAATGTGGTTTTTCCGCTCCCACTGGCGCCCACTATCGCGGTAATCTTACCTTGGGGAATCTCCAAGGAAATGCGGTTCAATACCTTTGGTGAAGTTTTGCCACCATATTGGAACGTCAATTTTTTTAAGGAGATACCTCGATTTTCCGGCAATACCTTAATAGGCTCCAAGCTTTCGTTCTCCTCATCTTCTTTATCATGTATTTCGGCAAGTCGTTCTAGACTTATTTTTGCATCCTGCCCGGTCTGAATAAAGGTAATGAAGTTGTTGATGGGCAGATTAAGCTGTCCGATAATGTATTGAACGGACAGCATCATCCCTAAAGTCAAGTTCCCATCGATTACCGCTTTGGCAGCGACAAAAGTGATCAGGATATTCTTTAACTCGTTAAAAAATCGACCCCCGACATTTTGGGTTTGCGTCAAGGCCAAACTTTTTAAGGATACTTTGAAAAGCTTTACTTGTATCGCCTCCCATTCCCAGCGTCTGCGACGTTCCGAACCATTTAGTTTAATCTCTTGCATCCCGGAAATCAACTGATAGATACTACTTTGATTATCCGCCGCCTGATCAAATCGCTTGTAATCCAGTTCTGCCCTTTTTTTTAAGAACAAGAGCGTCCAACCTATGTAAATAAGGGAACCGATAAAAAAAATCCAAAAAATAGCCCAATCATAATAGGCCAAGACCACCCCAAAAACCAAAATGTTGAATGAGGAAAAAATCGTATTTAAGGTTGTGCCGGAGAAAAATTGCTGTATACGTTCATGATCATAGATGCGTTGAATGATATCCCCCGTATTTTTTGAATCAAAGAAAGCGATGGGCAAGCGCATCAGTTTTATCAAAAAATCTGAAATCAGGTTGATGTTGATCCTACTGGTAATGTGAAGTAATATCCAACTTCGAATGACTTCTACGGTGGTTTGGGACACAAACAGCGTAAGTTGCGCAATCAAGATGAGATAAATAAAGTTGATGTTCTGATAATTGATTCCGTAGTCAACTATAGATTGGGTGAGAAAGGGAAATATGAGTTGGAGGATACTACCAACGAATAAACCTAAGAACAGTTGGGTGATATATTTGGTATAGGGTTTAAAATACCAAAACAAAAATTTGAACCCATATTTCTTGGGCTCATCTTCACCGTATTCATAGAACTTTGGTGTGGTTTCAAAAAGCAACAGATAGCCCTCCGTGGACTCATCAGCTCCCTTTCCTATCCATGCTTGGATAAAGTCCTTTTTGGGATAATCCACAAGACCGTGTGCGGGATCGGCTACGTACACCCTATCTTTTAAGATTTTATAGACTACTACAAAATGTTTTTGACGCCAATGTGCTATACAGGGTAGCGGTACTTCATTCGTTAATGTCTTAAAATTAACCCCTACGGCCAAGGTGTGGAAACCGATAGTTTCTGCAGATTCGGCAATGCCCCCTATTGAAACGCCTTCCCGGGTAATGTTGGATGTCTTTCTTAAAAAGTCAACAGAATAGGAACGGCCATAGTACTTTGCAATCATCCTCAAACAAGTGGGCCCACAGTCCATTTGGTCCAATTGCTTAAAAAAAGGAAATCCTCCAATACGAAACATACTCTAAGATACTAATAAAAAGACAGTGAAATATTACAGAAGTTGTCACTTTTCCGGGAGTGTATCCAAAATAGTGAACCGGGTTTTTGGTATTTGATTGAATTTATTGTTTAAAGAATAGTGGGAAAGATGAAAACTTTGGAGCCATATTTTTCTTCGAAATTCATCGGAGGTATGCAACTAAAAAGCCCACGTTGACCTATCAATCAGAAAATAAGTTTATATTTGCACCCGCTTTTGGACAAAAGCACGTTTTGAAAGAATTAATAATCAGGGTCGGGCACCCTACAAATTAATGTGATATGCCAGTAAAGATTAGACTTCAAAGACACGGTAAAAAAGGCAAACCTTTCTATTGGGTGGTTGCTGCTGATTCAAGATCAAAAAGGGACGGTAAATTTTTGGAAAAACTGGGAACTTACAATCCCAATACCAATCCAGCTACCATCAATTTGGATGTGGACGGTTCCGTAAAATGGTTGCAAAACGGTGCGCAGCCTACGGATACTGCTCGCGCTATCCTTTCGTACAAGGGGGTTTTGTTGAAGAAACACTTGTTAGGTGGTGTTAAAAAGGGAGCGCTTACCGAAGAGCAAGCAGAAGAAAAATTCTATTCCTGGTTGGCAGACAAAGAGAAAGGTATTCAAGCTAAAGTAGATGGCTTGGATAAAGCAAAAGCAGACGCGAAGGCCAAAGCGTTGGAAGCAGAACAAGAGGCAAACGAAAAGCGAATCGCTGCTTCTCTGCCCGAGGTAGAAGAGGAAGTTTCCGATGAAGCTGCTCCATCTGAAGCTACAGAAGCAGTAGCTGCGGAAACCACGGAAACTGCTATTGAAGAGGTTGCTCCTGCTGAAGAGGCTCCAGCCACTGAAGCTTCTGCCGAAGAAGAATAAAAAGGATTTCGATGCGCAAGGAAGAGTGTTTCTACCTGGGCAAAATCGTATCAAAATATAGTTTTAAGGGTGAAGTATTGGTGAAATTGGACACCGATGAACCCGAAATATACGAAAACATGGAATCAGTTTTTGTTTCATTGGGAAACAATCTGGTTCCATTTTTTATTGACCGTTGCCGTCTGCACAAGTCTGCTTTGCTGCGCATTGATTTTGAAGAAGTGAAAGATGAGGCCGCTGCGGATAAAATATTGGGTTCTGAATTATTCCTCCCGCTTCACATGCTTCCGCCACTTTCTGGCAATAAATTCTACTTTCATGAAGTAATCGGATTTACAGTGATGGACGAGGTACACGGTGATATCGGAATCATTAAAGCGGTTAACGACAGCGCCTCCCAAGAACTTTTTGAAATGAACAAGGACGGAAAAGAACTATTGAT
>NZ_CAKZYF010000202.1 GCF_937884665.1 uncultured Allomuricauda sp.
TAAATTGAATATAATGAAATAATCAGTCTTGAATGATAAACATAGACCTTCGATTTAGTTGATGTTCACCCTCTGAGCAGGATACCCCATTGGAGCATTTATTTATAAGTTGTTTTTCTCCGTATCCCTTCGCGGAAAGTCGCTGACGTGCAATACCTTTTTTCACAAGCCATTCTAGTGTCGATTTTGCCCTTCTATCTGATAAGAGCTCGTTATAGGAATCGGTCCCCCTAGAATCTGTGTGGGATTCAATATGGATTTTTAACTGGGGATATTCCTTAAGGGCGGATAATATCTTGGCCAATTCTACCTCCGCATCAGTGCGTATGTTGTGCTTGTTAAAATCAAAATAAATGGGTTGCAGGTCAAGGCGGCAACCCAAATCGTTCACAGGACACTCTGGCGGGGTCAATTCCAAATTTAAAGTTACAGCACTGGATGTTTTGGGGGTCACTATCGGTTTTTCATTGGGCTCATATTCCAATGCATCGTTAGCTGCTCTAACTATATACTGACGGTCACATTCAGTAACATCTTCAAAAGTGTAGAATCCCTTTTCATCCGTTACTATTTGTGATATCAATTGATTGTTGTCATCCAGTAGGGTAACGGTTGACCTTGGAATGACTTCACCGGTCTGTTCGTCCAGTACAAGTCCAGAAATAGCTATTTTACAGCTCTCATAAAATCTGTAAATATCATCAGAACGACTTCCTTCTTCACCATCGCGATTTGAAGATAGGTATCCTGTTTTCTCATGCTCATTGATTATTAGGCCAAAGTCGTCCAGAGCGCTGTTCAAGGGACTTTCGAGATTAAAAACTTCACCGCTTGCCTTCCCCATTTCATTTAGGGATACCTTAAAAACATCCAGTCCGCCCAACCCCAAATGTCCATCACTAGAAAAATACAAGTGATTTGACGAGCTTATAAAAGGTAAAGATTCGCGCGCTTCTGTATTTACCGAAGACCCTAGATTTTTGGGATTTCCATAGCTACCATTCGGTAAAATGTCTACATACCATAAATCTGACATTCCCAATGTACCTGGCATATCGGAGGAAAAGTATAACTTGCTCTCATCTGAATTCAGTGCAGGATGGGCGACAGCGTAGGAGTCATTGTTGAATGGCAGTTCCTCTACTTGTCCCCAGGTACCGTTGTCCTGTTTGACCGCTTTAAAGATTTTTAAACTGACCAGTTTGTTTTTACCCTTTCTCTTTTTCCCATTTATATAATTATTGCGGGTAAAATACATCGTTTGCCCGTCTTTGGTAAAGCAGGCGGAAGATTCGTGATACGGGGTATTTATATTTGAATCAAAGGCTTTGGACCTAACAAATACGCCTTGCTCGTCAAGTTCAGCGATATATAGATCAAGATAGGGCAGACCGTTCCATTCGTTGACGCCGCTCCCCTCTGTATTCTTTGAAGATGAAGCGTATACAATCTTATCGCCGTAAAAAGAGGGTCCAAAATCAGACCCGTTCAGTCCGCGGGAAACATTTAATATCTGGTAGGATTTGGATTCGTTGCTACCCCATTTTTCAATTTGGCCAGCATTTTTCAAATAGCTGCCGGCAATATAACTTTCCCTTGAATCTTGGGCGTAGGCTTCCATAATATCCTTTGATTTTTGATATTCACCAATACTTTTAAAAGACTGGGAGGCCCTATGTTGATATATTGGCGTTACCGCTGAAGGATATTTTTTCAAAAGTTGGTCGTACCACTGGACAGCCTCTTTGTATTCGCTATTAAAATAGTAGGTGTCACCTAATTTTTTAAAAACTTGGGGTGATTCATAACCATCCTCCACAACTTTAAGATAAATTTTCTGGGCATTTATAAAGGAATAGGTTTCATAAGCATCATTGGCTTTTTTTACCTTACTTTCCTGGGCAGCACATATACCTATGAATAAGAAGAAGAGAAAGGATATTTTCGCGTATGGCATAATGGTATTTTTAAACGTAATTATTGGAGTTAAAAAAATCTGGGAATCATGATGCGATCTGGATTCTTAAAGATGTCGAGGCGGAGAAATACCTCGTATGAGCCATCACTGAATGATTCAATATCTGTGGATTGATAGTCATAGGCCATACCCAAAAAGAAACTTTCGGATAATTGAAAGCCAGCCATGGCGCTTATTGATGCACTCCAACGGTAAGAAGCTCCAAAAGTAAACTTTTCATTGAACATGAAATTGGCTGAGGCATCCCACTGAACCGGTGAACCACTTACCGCTTTGATAAGGGTGGCCGGTTTGAACTTTAAATTTGGGTTTAAGTCAAATACATATCCAGAGATTAAAAAGTAATGTAGTCTTTCGATGGCCACGCCATCTTCTTCCAATTCATCCAACGCACTTTCATCAAAATGTTTTGTGTTTAAAAAATTAGGAACAGAAGCACCGATGTAGAAACGGTTCGTATTAAAATAAATTCCCCCGCCTATTTGGGGCTGTAGTTTTTGGTCTACATTATTCTGAAAAAAAGGATCATTGGGATTAAAAATATCGAGTTTGGAATAATCCACATCCATTATATCCAAACCTGCTTTTAAACCAAACGAAAGCCTGCTATCTGCTGCCATGGGGATTCCATAGGCATAATCTACAGTAACGTTGGACTCGCTTGCGGGTCCTATTTGATCGTGGACAATGGAAAGTCCCAGACCCATATTGTCATAAATACCAATAGGTGAGTTGATGGTAAAGGTTCCCGTTTTAGGTGATCCTTCAAAGTTGACCCATTGGATTCTTCCCAAAAGACCAAAACTAAGGGCCTCCCTTGACCCGGCGTATGCTGGGTTTATGATTTGCGTATTATACATGTATTGGGTATACTGTGGGTCTTGTTGGGCCTTTGTATGCCATATCCCAAATTGAAACACACAAAAAAGGATGGTTATGGTTTTTGGGATGTACATCGACATATTCTTCTTCAAAAACTTCATTTTTTCTATAGATAAGTAGGTTGTTGTCTTAATTTCTATTGATATATAGGTAGCCATTGTAACGTGGCTTTCCAGGATTTTCCTCTGGGAAGGTTATGATGTAGAAATAGGTGCCACTGGGGAGGTTTCTATCTTGGGCAATGGTCAGTCTACCTTCCGAGATACCCCGGAAAACGTTATTACCTTGACCGTAATTATCGGTTTCATAGACCAAGACACCCCATCTATTGAATATTTGAACAGTATTATTGGGGAAGTTTTCAATATCAATAATTTGGAAATAGTCGTTGGAACCATCCCCATTTGGGGTAATACCATTGTAGATGATGATACCTTCTGAACCCGAGTCGCAAAGATCTGAAGTTTCCAAAATGGTAATATCGTCTTCCAGGAAGCTATTGTCATCCGAAAAATCGAATACGATGGCATCAGAACCTACGGGGTTTGCCGCTACGGTAGCTTGGTTGGGGACGGAGCCCATATCAATATCTTGTTGGGCAACTTCGTAAACTGCGCTGTACTGCCAAGTTTCACCAGCCTGTAAAATTCCATCTTCACTTTCAGAACTGATTATAAGTCCTTCAAGGACCCCGCCCAGTAACTCATCCGAGAGCTGGACATTTTCTAAATCAGTATCGCCCAAGTTGGCCACCGTAAAGTCATATCGTATGGTTTCCTCGCAGTCATCGTTATCCAAATCGACGAATACGCCTTGTTTTATGAGACCAATTCCTGTTGAAATCGTGTTACAGGCATCTAGGACATCGGTAATCGTAGGGTCATCTTCCAAATAGCTATCATCGTCGGATAAATCCTCAACCGGATTATTGTTACCGACAGCAGCACCGGATACCTTAGCCTGATTTACCACCTGTCCTATATCGATATTGGCTTGGGTGATATCATAAAAGATGAGATAGGTCCAGATTTCACCAACATCGAGGATGTTATCGTTTTCTTCGTCACCGGATTGCGGTCCGGGAATTATACCCCCACAAAGCTGGTCCTCTAAGCTAATTCCTTGAATTGCGTTACTACCTGTATTTTCGAGCGTGAAAGTATATTCTATGGAATCAAAGCAACCGTCATTGTCCAAATCCACTAAGATGGATGTTTTTATCAGACCTAATGCATTTCCATTTTCATCACATACGTCTTCGAGCAGGGTTACCGTTGGGTCGTCCTCCAAAAAGCTATCGTCGTCAGACGGGTCGAGAACAATACCATTATTATCGACAGGACTTGCGTGGACTTGTGCTTGATTGATAACCTCTCCGTTGTCAACATCTTGCTGAACCAAATTATATAGTATCACATAGGTCCAGGTTTCATTGGGTTCCAAGATGTCATTATTGTTGTCATCTCCGGATTCTGGTCCTTGGATGTCTTCAGAGAAAAGGTCATTGTCTTCAAGAACCACTTCCTCCAAATTGGTATCGCCTGTATTTTCTACGGTAAAGGTATACTGTATGGCCTCGTTACATCCGTCCTCATCCAAATCTACGAGCACCCCCTGTTTGATAAGTGCAATAGAAGCGGAACCACTAGTACAGAGTTCATTCCCCACTAGGGTTACGGTCTTATCATCTTCCAAGAAACTATCGTCATCAGAGGTATCGAGTACGATGCCATCATTATTGATGGGACTGGCATTTACTTGTGCTTGGTTGGTGACCTGTCCCAAATTTATATCGTCCTGTTCTATGTCGTAGAGCACAATATATATCCAAGTCTCATCAGTCTCAAGAAGGTCATTGTTGTTATCATCCCCTGATTGTGGACCCGGAATATCCTCGGAGAAAAGTTCTTCGTCCGCAAGAACCACTTCTTCCAAATCGATATCGCCCGTGTTGACCACGGTAAAGGTGTAATGTATGGTTTCATCACAGCCGTCTTCGTCCAAGTCGATGAGAAGTCCTTGTTTGATAAGTGCGATAGAGGCCGAGCCACCGTCACAAAGTTCGTCACCTACTTGGGTCACCGTTTTGTCGTCCTCCAAGAAGCTGTCATCATCAGAAAGGTCTATTACAATACCATTGTCGTTGATTGGACTCGCTGACACTTGCGCCTGATTAATCACTTCACCAGAGTCAATATCGCCTTGGATAATGGTATATAGGATGATATACGTCCAGGTCTCATCAGTCTCGAGAATGCCATTATTATTATTATCTCCGGATTCTGGTCCCGGGATGTCCTCAGAGAAAAGTTCATTATCTTCCACTTTTACACCCTCTAAATCAACATCCCCTGTATTGTCAACGATAAAGGTATAGCGAATGCTTTCTTCGCAGCCATCGCCATCAAGGTCTATGAGTACTCCTTGTTTAATAAGCGCTATAGAAGGCGCGCCTTCATCACAGGCGTCTTTTACAGGGGTTATTGTAGGACCATCCTCTAAAAAGCTGTCATCATCTGAGAGGTCCAAAACCACACCATTTGCGTTAATTGGATTTGCAGATACCTGTGCTTGGTTGACGACCTGTCCCAAGTCTATGTCCTCTTGGAGAATATCATATAAGATGATATAGGTCCATGTTTCATTGGTTTCTAGAATGCCATTATTGTTTTCATCCCCAGATTCGGGGCCAGGGATATCTTCAGTAAAGAGCTCGTTGTCCTCAACTTTAACATCCTGTAGGTCTACATCGCCTGTATTGTCCACGATAAAGGTGTATCTAATGCTATCTTCACAACCGTCCGCATCAGCATCTATGAGTATTCCTTCCTTTATCATGGCAATGTCGGGCGCACCTTCGTCGCAAGTATCACGAACAATGGTTATTGTTGGGTCGTCCTCCAAAAAGCTATCGTCATCGGAAAGGTCCTGCACATTGCCATCTATTCCCAAAGGTTTTGCGGAGACTATGGCTTGGTTGACCACCTCCTCTTCAATAATATCTTCCGGGGTCACATTATATACTGCACCATATACCCAGTTTTCATCAGGTTCTAAAATGCCATCGTTGTCATCTCCCAGGATAGGTCCAGGGATATCCCCTGAAAACAGCTCATTATCTTGGAGTACCACTTCTTCTAGACCTATATCTCCCGTGTTGTCCACAATGAAAGTATATTGTATGGTCTCATTACAGCCATCGTTATCCAGGTCTAGCAACTCACTTTCCTTGATAAGAGCGATAGATGGTGAACCTTCATCGCAATTGTCCCGAACAATGGTCACTGTTGCGTCATCTTCCAATACGCTATTGTCGTCAGAATCATCAGAGGTATTGAAATTTCCCAAAAGATTGGTTGCTACCACCTGAGCTTGGTTGATGACCTCTCCATTATCTATATCAACTTGTTGGATAGCGTAAAGGGCTTGGTATATCCAAACCTCGTCTAGGCCTAAAACACCATCTGAGAAAATGTCTCCTTCATCAGGTCCTGCTACTTCACCATTAAATAATGGGTCGGTAAGCACAACATTGGTCAAATCCACGTTCCCTTCATTGGTGACCTCAAAGGTGTACCGGATGGTTTCAAAACAAGTGTCATTGTCCAAATCCAGGAGTTCCGAAGTTTTCACAAGGGCAATTTGTGGCTCTTGTCAGCGTATAAGATTGGTCTCCTTTGGGTCTTCACCAGCAAAGGAATCATCGTCCGAAACATCATTGGCGATAACATTAGGTTGTCCCAGAACATTAGCTTCCACCATAGCTTGGTTTATGACTTCCCCCGCATTGATATCATCTTGGGTAATTACATATTGGGCGCTGTAGGTCCAAAGTTCATTGGGGTCCAATAGACCATTGTTGTTGATGTCTCCTGAGCCCGGGCCAGGGATGGGGTCATTACTTTCTTGGGTGTCGGTCAGGGTTATATTTTCCAAAACCACTTCCCACTGGTTCAGGAACTCAAAGGTGTAAATGATAAAATCGCAGCCCTCGCCTCCTGCAGCATCAATTGCTTCGGAAGTCTTGCGCAGGGCAATTTGGGGCTTACAGTTTCTTATATTGACCACCGTGGGTTCGTCCCCGAGTACATCGACAGGATCAGAAAGGTCGGACACTTCCACATCCGGTTGTCCGAACAGATTGGCTTCCACAGTAGCGAAACTGATTACCTCCTCTGCTTCGATATTCTGAGGTGTGATATCATAAAAGGCTGAATAGCTCCAGGTTTCACCAAAGTCCAAGATATCGTTGTTGTTTAAATCCCCAATAGGAGGCCCGGGCAAGACGCCCAAAATGTTATCGGTCACCACCACATTTTCAAGGGCCTCACCTTCAGTACTTTCATTGGTAACGGTGTAGGTATATCGAATTGTGCTACAACTTGGCGCCCCTGAAGGGTCTACCGCATCGCCCGTTTTAACCACGGCAATGCCCGGTGCAAATGTATCAGTACCAGTTTTTTTGATTATGCGATCACCATTGCGTTTGTTCTTTTTAAAATGTTCTTCTTTTCCTGGATGGATAGAAAAATCAGTTGTGGCCTGTATGTTCTGGATAAATAAAAAACTCAATAAAATACCGATACGGACTAATGGCCTTACCATATTATACAGCATTTTTTGCCAGGAATAGAATAGCATATAGGTGTTTTTTTTGGACTTTTGAAGCAGGGTAAGAAATTGGGGTCAGTGGTCACTAGTTTCAAAATGGTTAGACTTCAATCTTAAGGTGAATACTATTTGGACATGTTTACATGGAGTGCGTCAAAAGATTTCACTGGTCTGCTGTCGTTTACGACGTTAAACCTTTTCTTCCAACGATGTCTATGTAAACCGCTTACAGAAATATCATGAATTCATGATATTTCTTTAAAAATTACATTAGATAAAAGTCTGTTTTATTTTAGGAAAGAAGACTTGGAAATCAACACAAAGGGTTCTTGAGTTGATGAATGCCCCTTTTGAATTGACGGCTAAAACAAATCATATCACTTACCTATTATTTTCCGAAGCATTTTGGGCTTACGATATGCATGCATATTCGTCTTACTTTATCCCAAAAAAAGGTCTGATTGTTCTAATTAACTTCTTGTATTAAAGAAGGGATGAATTTGTAGTCTCCTTCCAAGTCGTCCTAAAGAAAACCGAAAGCCTATATATCATTTAAAATATGAAGTCAAATATTACTTTTGATTTTGTCGATGCCCCAGACATGTTTTTCCAGCTGAAAGATACGGGGGCAAGTTTTCGGCATCTATAATTTCTTACCAAGAATACTTGGCCAATACTACCAACGGCCCAAATAGCAGC
>NZ_CAKZYF010000203.1 GCF_937884665.1 uncultured Allomuricauda sp.
AACAGTAAATTTAATCTGACAAGATTGAAAAGTTTCTTGGAGACCACGTCTGTTCAGTCAGAGATCATGGCGTTGGGAGGGATGAACCATACTAAAGTTGAAAAAGTCAATGAGCTGGGGTTCAGTGGTTTGTCATTGTTGGGGCATATCTGGTCACGATTTGACGAAGATCAAGATATAATAGGTGCACTTAATCGCTATCTCCATATAATGGCATTAAAAAATGGGTTTCTTGAGAAACAAACCGAAACAAAAGCTTAATCAAAGGCTAATAATTGACTTGTTAGACCCTAACTGGGCAAAACTACTTTTGCCTCAAACTATATTGGATGATTGAGGTTAAAAACATCACCAAGTCTACCAAAGAGGGGCGACAAATTCTAAAAGGAATTTCGTTTAAGGCTAAGAAAGGTGATTTTATTGGAATCTTGGGCCCGAGCGGAGCAGGTAAAACATTGACCATGCGCTGCCTCAACGGGTTGACCAAACCGACCACAGGAGAGATACTCATTACTATTGACAATCAAGTACATGATATTGCTAAGAACAAGGGAAAAGAGCTAAGGCAAATGCGTCAAAAAATAGGCGTTGTCTTTCAAGGTTTTAACTTGGTCAAAAGGTTATCTGTCTTAGAAAATGTGATGATAGGAAAGTTGGGACAAATCAATCAATTCAGAAGTTTGTTTAAGGGATTCAATAATGAAGAGGCCCAAAAGGCGTATGAAGCCCTTGAGAAGGTGAAAATTGAAAAATTGGCAAAACGTAAAGTCGCTTCGCTAAGTGGTGGAGAAATGCAACGGGTAGCGATAGCCAGGGCTATCTTTCAAGAACCGGTAATTCTATTGGCAGATGAACCCATCGCCAATTTAGATCCCACGAATGCAAAAAAAATAATGAAAAGGCTGAAGCCATTATCTGAAGAAATGCCGGTAATCGGTGTTTTTCATCAACCGGAAATAGCCTCTAAATATTGCAATCGAATCATCGCACTTAAAGATGGAACGGTGGTATATGATGGTAATTCCGATATCTCCGAGGATCTACTTATGGATATTTACGGCGATGAGCTTCAAGAGATAGAAAACCAAGCGTTAGTAAGTGCTCCTTTGGCTTAAAAAATATCATCTTGAAAAAAACGACCATTAAAAGAATTGCATTACTGTTAGTTATAGCAGCCCTGCTATATATGTCAATGCTAGTTTGTAATGTAAGCCTTGGTGCGCTATCTAAAGGTATTGTAGATGGCATTGCCTTTTTAGGTGAAATGTTTCCCCCAGATTTCAGTGCCTTACCTGATATGATCTACCCTGCCGTTGAAACGATTATGATTTCTTTTTTGGCGACCTTTTTTGGTGCTTTACTCTCTTTCTTTTTTGCTTTGGCCGGTGCGTCCAACATATCACCGATGTGGCTAAAATCAATAAGTCGCTTTTTTATGGCCACCGAACGGGCCTTGCCAGAAATTATAATTATTCTGCTATTGGTGGCTGCATTGGGCCTTGGTCCTTTTCCTGGCGTTATAGCCTTGGCTATAGGTTGTATTGGTATGTTGGGTCGATTATTTTCTGATGCCATTGAAGAGGTCAATGCAAAAACCATCGAGTCGGTTCAATCGGCAGGGGCCACAAAAATACAGGTAATTCAATATGTGATTATTCCAGAAATACTTCCGTCTTTAATTTCAAATACTTTGTTTCGATTTGAAGTCAACACGCGTTTATCGGTTCTTTTGGGGGCTGTTGGTGCAGGCGGTATTGGCTATGAAATTTTCTATTCATTTCAATTATTGGAATATGAAAGAGCAACCACTGCCATTTTGGTGGTGCTATTGTTGGTATTTATGTCTGAACGAGTTTCAGACTACTTCCGAAAGAAAATTTTATCAAATACTAAGTTAAAATGAGCCTGGTAATCGACCATCCTTACCTTATACCTTCTGAACGGCTAAAAAAAAGAGCTTTCATCTTTTCGGTTTTGGCCATTATCGTCATTGGGCTTTCCATCATCCTTGATCTAAATCCATTGTTGTTCTTCACCGATGGACATCACCTCATAAATTTATTGGGTGAGATGGTACCGCCTAATGTTGATATTCTTTGGGAAAAGAAGAGCATTTTTTCTTCGATTTTAGAAACACTTGCCATGGCATTTTTGGGTACTTGTTTTGGTGGCGGAATTGCACTGGGGATTGCATTTTTGGCTGCGACCAATACGAGTCCGCATCCTGTTTTTAGATTTATATTTCGTGGTCTAATGTCAATAGAACGGGTTATTCCGAAGCTGGTAATCATTTTGGTTTTCGTGATCGCCGTTGGCTTGGGGCCATTTGCCGGTATGCTTACCCTGACCATAGGCACCATCGGAATGTTTGGTAAACTGTTTGCTGACGCTATTGAAGAGGTAGACCCTGAACCTGTTGAAGCCACCTATGCCACGGGTGCATCGAAATTACAGGTAATCAAGTACTGTATCATTCCTCAAGTATTGCCTTCTTTTACGGCAAACTTGTTTTACGCATTTGATGTCAATTTACGATCTGCGATAGGTCTGGGTATTTTTGGGGGCGGTGGTATTGGTTTCGAAATTCATATGGCCATGAAAATGCTTCGCTACAAAGATGCTTTGGCCTTAATCTTATTTACCATAATTCTAATCTCAATCTTTGAAAAATTTTCTGATTACCTGCGAGCTCAAATTTTAAACGAGCAAACGCTTAAATGAGAAATTAATAGGAATTCATGCAGCTTTTTTCTGCGTTGCGATACAAAAACTATCGTGTTTTCATCATTGGACAAGCGCTGTCCAATATTGGAAACATGATGCAGATGGTTGCCGTTTCATGGATTGCTTACAAACTAACCGACTCTGTTTTTGTTCTGGGGCTGGTTACCTTTGGCAAGCAAATCTCAGGTTTTTTTACGGGCTTTTTCTCTGGGGTTATCGCAGATAGGTTTAACCGGCGTATCCTTCTACAATATGCGCACTTTACTATAGGGTGTTTGGCATTTACCATTTTTGCATTGATTTGGTTTGAGTTGATAACCATTTACCTGTTGATTATTATACAACTGACAATAGGTGTTTTGAAAAGCTTAGAAATACCTTCAAGACAGGCCTTTGTGAACGATTTGATTCAAGACAAACAATACTTGCCCAATGCGGTAGCCCTTAATTCAACCATTTTTAATACGGCAAGACTTATTGGGCCGACTGTTGCTGGAATTTTGATCCCATTGGCTGGCGAGGCCATCTGTTTGGCCATTTATGGCTTGATGAGTTGGGTAATTGTTGTATTCTTCTTCTATCTTAGAGTGCCTGAGCAGAAAAAATTGGATACAAAACTGAATTTTAAAGCAGAGTTTTTAGAGGGGTTCAGCTACGCATTTTCACATCCATCTATCAAAATCTCATTATTATTTGTAGCTGGTTTCGCTTTCTTCGGCACTTCATTCATGGTGCTCTTACCGGTCATTGCCGGAGATATTTTTAATAGTGGTGCCGAAGTGTATGGATATATGAACAGTGCACAGGGTTTAGGGGCAATAATTGGAGGTGTTTATCTTGCCAATAGGGCCAAAGCCACTACCATGCATAAGGGAATTTTTTGGGCGGCAATTCTCTTTTGCGTAGGTCTTGGGGTCATATCATTTTCAAGTTTAATTGTTGTTACCATTATAGGAATCGTACTTACAGGTGGTGGACGCGTTATCGTTTTTGCAAGCACGAACACTTTGCTTCAATTAATTGCAAGTGACACCAAACGAGGTAGGGTGCTTAGTCTTTACATTACAATTTTCATGGGCTCTATGATGCTTGGTGGGCTATCAATTGGGGCACTGGCAGATTATATAGGAGTATTGAACACCTTAATGGTGCAGGCAGTTTGCTGCGTGGCAATTGCCTTTTTGTATGGAAAGAATTTAAAGTACTATGATACCAGTGAGCTCCATAAAAATGTGATTACAACTGTACATAAAATAAAACAATTGTAGTCATTTAATTTTATTTTAGGAATTGGCTAATTTCTTGCTAATATACTTTGGAGAGTTTTGAACTTTAAAGCTCAATGAATGGTTCAAACAATCACCAACGCACGTATTGTAACTCCTACAGAGGATTTTATCGGCACTTTGCAAATCGAAGATGAATGCATTACTGATATCTCAAAGACAAGCAAAATCTATAATGATGCCATAAATCTCAATCAACAATGGTTAACACCAGGTTGTATTGACATACACTCAGACTATATTGAGAAAGAATTGCACCCCCGACCAAGTGCCAATTTTCCGATGCCATTTGCTTTTCATTTTATGGACCAAAGGGCCGCAGCATGCGGAATTACCACCTTATTTTCTGCGATTAGTTTTTCAAGCAATGAGCACGCTAGACGGTCATATGAAGGGGCACTTTCACTCAGCAAGTCTTTAGACGAACTCTCTGAAAGCGGATCAATTAGACATTATATTCATTCAAGATTGGATCCCAACTCTGAGCAAGTTGTTGACTACTTAGACGCTATGAAAGAAATCAAATCTCTCAAAATTGTAGTCGTCAATGAAAGCATTCCTGGTCAACGGCAGTTTCGATTAGAGGAAGTCATCGAAAAAAGAGCCAAGATATTGGGAATTACCGTTGATGAATATCGAGAGAAAGTAACAAAAGAAATTGAAGAAAAAAGCAAAATCGATAAGCGTAAAGAAATTCAAGAAGCCTTTGAAGAAAGTATTCCTTTAGGTAGTCATGACGATACTACTGTTAAACATGTAGAAGAAGGAAAACTATACGGTTCATCGCTTTCCGAGATGCCCACGACTATTGAAGCGGCCAGAAAAGCCAAAGAGCTGGATATGTGGGTATGTATGGGGGCACCCAATTATTATAGAGGAGGTTCACATTGTGGAAATCTGTCCTGTGCTGACGCTATGAAAGAAGACTTGGTAGATATGCTTTGTAGTGATTACCATTTCCCTACAATGCTCAGTGCCGTGATTCGTATGATCAATGACGGTATTAGCCCTAGCAAAGCGATCAACTATGTATCCTTGAATCCAGCGAAATTTTTGAAAATGGACCAGGATTTGGGGTCTATCGATTTAGGTAAAAAAGCAGATTTGGTAGCCTTCAATAGTGATAAAGGTTTTGCCCAGGTTTCGCACATGTGGGTCAACGGAAGGTTGAAATTTACCTCAAGTACTGATTCAATAAACACCTCAAATAATATAACTATCAAAAAACAAAAAGAAGAAGTCCAAATTTAATTTTATTGTCATGAAAAAAACAGTTTTGCTCGTTGCCTGGTGTCTAATTTTTTCATTTACACACGCGACACCGATTACGTCTTATGAATCTAAACCCAATCCCAAAAGAATTCTCTTGGTCAGTTTTATAAGCCAAAATTTTTATTCTACCTATGAAAATGCCGAAATCGCCAAAACCAACGAAATTTCAGAGGCGGAAGTGCTTAAAATCCTTGATGAGAAAATTGCTGGGGTATTTGAGGATTCACAAGAAGACGGCGTCGAGTTCGTCAATTTTGATACTGGAACGGCACCTATGCTGGAAAAGGTGACATTTAGCTACAACAATGAAAAAGAATGTCTAACCCCCTATTTAGGTGATCTTTCGAAGGATGAATTCAATACATTTATGGAAGAAAATAATGTTGCCTACGTCATCTTTTTAAACACCTATGAAATGAAATGGATTGACGATCCCCAATACAAACTTGACAATGAGATACACTATTCGATTTTTGAAAAAGACATAAAAAGTATCGTTGAGGGAAAATATACGTTCTCCACGCCAAAATTAATACCCGTAGTTAAAATGGAAAAAAAATACAAAAAGGCTGTAACTAAAATATGCAGTGCCTTTTTGAAGAATAGTTAAAGTGTGTTTAATTGTTTATTAGCATTGTGATTAGTAAGGCCTTGTTTCATATCGTAACAAGGCCTTCTTGCCGTAATTCCCCTCCAAAATGTCTATGAAAGACTTGCTGGTGGTTTTCAGGGCTCCATCGTTCGATATCTTGATTATGTCAAGTCTTTCAAACATATTTTCAAAGGATTTGGATCTCTCCAAACGCTTTTCCACTTCTTCCGGAGTTTCTCTTTCTCTTTTCAAAAGTCGCTCTTTAATAATTTCCGGTTTAGCGGTGATCAGTATTGTTTTCATCTCAGGATACCGCTTATTGGCTTCATGGAAATAGCCTCTTGAGCCATTGACCACAACGTTGAAACCACTATTGAGCAACTGATCAATTTGCGCACCAATGCCATAGTAATTGCCATGACTTTGCCACCAAAGACCAAAGTAACCATCTTCAATCCTTTCTAAAAAATCATCTTTACTAATAGGGATATGATCTTCTCCATCCGATTGTTTTGACCTTGTAATGTAACGTTTGGCAAAAACCACATTGGATTCCTGTAAATGCTTTTGTGCAATGTTCATCAAGGTGTCCTTACCAACTCCGGAAGGCCCGATCACATAGAACAAATTACCCTTTTTATGCACACTGGCCCTGTTTGACAACAGGGAAACATCATATGCTGGCTTTTTTTGATAGTGACTATAGGCAACTATTCTTTGTAGGTAATTAGCGGTGAGTTCAAGGGCCTCACTTTGGCTGTATTTGTTTAAGAATACGTGTTTAATGAACAAAGCGGCAAAAATATCTCCTGTACCGGAATAATCCGCAGCAATTTTATCATAAGGAAGGCGATAAGTTTCGTCTGCCGTATCTAGATAATTGTAATGTTTATCTTCTTTTTTGACACTGGTCACCAATAGACTAAGATTTGGATATGCTTTTTTAAAGTCTTCAATAACCAAATCAATATCAGATTTGAAATCACTTCCGGCTAAAACCCTTAATTCCGTTTCATTGGGTAATGCGTAGTCTGCCAATATAAGTAGTTTGTCAAAATTTTGAATAATGGATTCATCTACATAGGTCTTGTGATTATCCCCACATACAGGATCGATCACTATAGTCTGAATAATATCGCTATAGCTCTTGAAGGCAGCGCATATTATATCTATTTGGGTGGCATCTTGGAGGTACCCTACATAGGCGATCAACTCAAAATTATGGTCTTTTGCCATTTGAAGGGATGCGAATAGCATCTCATTAAAGGAGAGCTGAAATTTTTTATGCCCAGCCATGTCACCCAATCCGCACGCAATCAATGTGGGTACAGGGATAGCGTCATCTCCCACAATGTTCAGGATATTTTTAAGACCTGCGTTTCCGATGGTTGGGAAACTTGTTATGGCCAAGATTTTCAACTTCTTACTCATCAATTCAATTTTAGATTCACATAAAGGCCAAAATGATCACTGGGCCATAGACCTTCAATTTGTTTATTGAGAATTATTTTTTTATTTAGGATGGTACAGTTTCTATTGGGTTTGTAAAAAATGTAGTCTATGCAACGGCCGTTAGCATGCGTGGGTTCATAGTCAAAAATGCTTTCAAACCGGTGAGGGCCATTTTCCAATAATTGGATTGGTTTTGAATTTTGTGTAGCATTCAAATCTCCACATATAATAAGTAGGTCAACAGTATGTTTTTTTAGTTTCTCTAGAACATGACGCAGTTGAGATTCTCTTATTTCATGTTCGCCCTTCAAATGGGTAAGATGGGTATTGATTACACCAATTCTCTTATTCTCTTCGTGAACTATGGCAAACTGTGCCGTTCTATCTCTATCACTAGAATGGTCAGGAAGACAATATTCTTCATAATGGGCTAAGTTGTGGTTTGTAAATAGGCAAAGCCCGGAAAAACTTAGAATGTTTTTATGATCAACCGTTCGATTCTTCTTTCTAGATGGAAAGAAATACGCTTTCATCTCAAGTTTTTCTTCCAAATACTCTTTGGTACTAATTGGGCCGTCGATGCTATCAAATACCTCTTGACAAGCAATAACCGTAGGTTTAAAAGTTGCAAGCTCATGGGCCAAAACCCGTACCCTTTTTGAATAATTCCCGTCGCACTTCCAAGTATTAATTGTAATCAAAGAGAATTTCATCGTTTTTAAACGAAAGTATGGTTGCCTTGTTTAGCTTTTGTTAGTACAGAATTAGCTTAGGATTATTGTAATTATATGTAAAGAAAATAGCATGACTTGCAACCCCGAAAATCCAGCAAAGCCAATTATTACACCTATAGAATCAAGGTTCTTGATAAAATTTTACTAACAAAGCAGTAATCCTTTTTTAAAACAACATCAATAGTACCCTAATGTATTGACAATAGTTTCGCCTCAATAACGAAACACCTATACTATGAAAAAATCATTTCTTACTTTAATCATGCTCGCTTTAACCTATTTTGGTTTTGGGCAAACCGGTGCAGTTACCGGTACAGTCTTAGATGCGGCAGGTCCGCTTCCGGGAGTTAGTGTTATACTAGAAGGAACAACAGTAGGTACAGCTTCCGATTTTGACGGACGTTTTAGATTAACCAATGTGCCAACGGGAGGGGTGACCATCGTTTTTAGTTACATTGGTTATGAAAAACTAGAAAAAGAGGTAACGGTTGAGCAAGGCCAGACCATGGACCTAGGCCAAATTTCCTTATCTGAAGCTTCGCAACAGTTAGAAGAAGTAGTACTTCAAAGTACCATTAGACAAAGTCAAATGAAGGCATTGAGTATTCAAAAGTCCGCTGCCAACATTATGAACGTTATTGCTGCCACATCAATAGGTAAATTACCGGACCATAATGCCGCAGAGGCAGTACAAAGAATCAGTGGTGTAGCCATAGAAAGAGACCAGGGTGAAGGTAGATTTGTCTTGGTCAGGGGAACACCGATACAATGGAGTTCAACTTTGGTAAACGGCGATAGAATGCCATCAACAAGATCCGGTGACAGAGGGGTTCCTTTGGATATCTTTCCTTCGGAATTGATCCAATTTGTACAGGTGTCCAAAGCCATTACCCCTGACATGGAAGGTGACGTTATTGGTGGTTCCGTAAACTTCATTACGAGAACTTCGCCTGCAAAAAAAACATTGTTGGCTTCCGCCGCTTATGGCTATCACGGCCAGTCACAGTCCAGAATTCTTAACGGTTCTTTGATTTATGGCAACCGTTCCAAAGACGATAAGTTCGGCTACATTTTTTCGGCTGCAACTTGGAACAGGGATTGGGGTTCTGACAACTTCGAGTTAGTTTACAATACAGGCAGCAGTGATCCCATACACAGTATTCAGCAGCTACAACTAAGGGACTACTTGGGCAATAGGACAACATGGGGTTTCAATGGAGCGATGGACTATAGTTTTGACAGCAATAACAAGATATATTTAAAAGGGTTATGGACAGATTTTCTAGATGATGAGACCCGATACAGAACCCGGTTTCGATTCGGTAGAGCCGAAGAAGATATTACTGCTGGTAGAATAGAGCACGCGTTGACACACACACTTTATCACTCAAGATTTAAAGGTGCTGAATTTGGTGGTGAAAATGGTTTTAGCGATAAAATAAAACTGGATTGGAAGTTATCAAGTTATCAAGCCAACTTTTGGTACGACAGCCCAGTTAATACAGGCGTAGGATTGTTCGACAGTCCAGGTCCGGAAAACAGTGAAGATTTAGGATACTATTTTTCTACTTGGATTCAAAATGACGTTACTTTTGACGATATGGTCAATGTTGACGGCAGAAACTATAAATTCTTCAGCTTCGATTC
>NZ_CAKZYF010000204.1 GCF_937884665.1 uncultured Allomuricauda sp.
CTTCCATAATAAAGCGCTTGTTTTCTATGGATTTATCATGGGATGCATAGACATAAGCGGTATCGTTAAATATATGCACATGCGGATCATTTAAACCCTTATTCGGTACAATAGGATTTTGAGCTATTGTTAGTATGGGAAGACCTAAAATAAGCCCCCTAAATTTTCCTATCCTCCTTAAGAAATGCATCTGTCTTTTGCTTTTATCCCATTTCACTTTTTGCACCACTTTCATCATAAAACAAGACCCTCACGAAGTTGATATGTCATAATGCCATCCCAAAACCTTGGAAACCCTTCTTTACTCATTCCTGTACTATGGTTTTTGAAAAATTTATGGTCACTGGGCCCAACAAACCCGAAGGCATCAAGGGATCATCCTTTTTATAAAAGGGTGCCGTTGTGAAAGTGGTGCGTTTTCCTTCGGGTCTCGGTTCATTGTTGGTGTACCAAGCCGGCATGGTCAAATCGGTTGCCCGATGGGGCCCTAGTTTATAACCACCATCATTTGGGGGATAACGCTCATCACCTATTAAGCGGTTGCTCCATTGGTTGGTTATGTAAACCTCAAGGAGATTCTTGCCCACTTTTGTATAGTCGCTAATATCAATTTGAAATGGAGGCATCCAAGAAACCGCTACTTTTTTTCCATTGATTTTTACATCTGCAACAATATGTACCTTGCCCAAATCCAACGTAACCATAGTACCCTCTGACAGCTGTTCTTCGGTCAGTTGAAAATTCTTTTGGTAGGTTGCCGTGCCACTGTAGTAGTTGATAGCGTCTATTTTATGTTCACTCCAGTCCATCAACGAATCAAATCGCACAGTGCCTTCGTACCCTTGTTCTTTTTTAAAAGATACCATCCAATCATTGGAGATATCGATAGCTTCTGGAATGTCTTCCACGGAAAACTGCCACGTCCGATTTGAAGACAAGGGAACCTGGTACGTGCCGTTCTTGGAAGTTGTTGCCTGAATCTCATTTTGCTCTGATAGGGTCAAAAGAAGATTTCTGACCGGCTTTTTGATGGATTCTATTTTGGTGGAAGCTTCACGAAAAACTACAAACACCGACTCTCCGCCATGTAATGTTATGTCCGTTACTGTTGTATTAAATTGGTTAACAAATTGTGCCTGTTTGCTTATGCTTCCGTCCATCGGATTCCATAACTCGGGGATTTTATCCTTAACCCTAAAAGAGGCTTTGAACGTTTTGGAAACCGTATCGGGATTGAAAAAAAAGTAGATATCTGCTTGAGCGGTTTTTCTATGGGCGTAATCCACCGTGTTGTCCTTTAGAATTTCCAAATCTGGAGCAATCCCAACAGTTTCTATTATGGCGTTCCAATCTGTGGTATCGCCTATCATTGGGGCGAGTTGGTTGGACAGCTTTTTAAATGCCTGTAGAGAATCTTCGGGATGACCGTATCCTGCCAAATACTGAGGTCGCTCACCAAAGATGGGAATTCCGCTTTTTGCAATTTCCAGCAATCGTTTCAAAGTTATCATTGATAGCGTTTGACTGTTTTTAAGCACCAAAAACTTATATGAAGTGCCTTCGGGAAGTTGGAGTTCGTTCCCCTTAATTTTTAATCGATTTAGTAGGACATCGGTATTTAGGTTGTCAAAATTTAATTCTTTGGGTACGATGGGTTCAAAATCCGTTCTGTAATAAGAGGAATTTGGCGATCCTTCCCCTACGTAGACCAACATGTCCGAGACGGGCACTCCTTGCCTTAGCATATAGGACCCTCTGGCAATGTAATTGAACCAAGCGGCCCCTGCATTCTTCCACCACGTTTGAGTGCGATCAAAATGAAATCCCCATCTATTCATGGTCATGCCCGGTTCTGCGTACACATTGGCCTGATGTGCGAAACGATGGAACATGAATTCGTTAATCCCATAAGTCCAAGCGAGGTCTCCCGATGTTTTGGCCATAGCAGGATGACCTTTCCAGTTAATCTGGGGATTGGACGTAAACGATTCTGCTGAGATTATTGGCTTTCCGTAAATGTGAGCAGATGAAACCGCTGAAGCGGTTTGGGTGATAGGCCGGTTCATCCAGAACTCGCCCATTGGGATATCGGTTGTCCCACCAACATCCAAATCATTCAATGGGCCAAAACCATAAGGTTCTATGTAACTTTTTAGACCATCTGCTTTGCATAATTCTGTAAAATATTGGTAATAGTTTTTCGTCATAAGGTTGGAAATCACTTGGCGGTAATCGTAAAGAATGGCTTCTGAGGCTTCAGGGTTTTCAATAAAACGACCAGCGATCACGGGGAGTTTTTGAATAATATCATATCCCTTATCATTTTCGAAAATTTCAGGGAAACCCTCGGTCCAGTTTTGTCCTCCCATTTCGTAACTGTCGATTTCCGCATATTTTAAAGCATTTGGGGCGAGGTCCCTAACATTTAAAACAACCTGTTTAACGAAAGCATCATAGTGCTTTTTAAAGGACGCTCGATTTAATTTATCTACCTCCAATCCACGTCCCTCATCGGAGGCGGGATTATTAAAGGCTCCCGTTGAGGTATAACCAAACCTGAGAATTGTCCAATCGCCTTTTGGCAATATTGTTTTTAATACACCTCTATGGTCCGTCTCACTGCTCAAGTCCCTAATTGAATCCTTGGCAATCACCATAGAACTCTCCGGATTCCCAATAAAATCCAATTTTGGGTTTTCGGTACGGGCAATTGAAGTTCTACCCAAAGTATTGTTGATTGCGTAGTAGCTGCTCAGCATCGCTTCTTTGAGCGTCACCGATTGACTGAACTGTAGTCGAAAGTACTTGGATCTTATGCCCTCAAAATGATCATCGATGGCCCACTCCATTTTTCCTGTACGAACTTTGAACAAGTCCCTTACGGTAGTAAAATGAATACCATCATCACTGGTCTGCAAACTTGCCAGAGCATGTCTATCCTTAAAAATCACCTTGACCGTTCGTATTGTTTTTGGTCTGGCATAGCTGAACTGTACCCAAGGCTTCTCTTTGTCCGCACCGTTCAACTTTGACTCAGAATCAATTTTTCCATCTGAAATTGTCCGGATATCAAGCAATCTGTTTGAAGCTGATATAACTGGGGCATTTTGCATATCGTCCATTTCGGTTTTCAGGGCTGGATAGGCTATTACCGCTATATCTTTGTAGAACCCTTCCCGTTCCGTTGGTTTTTCCAAGCTTACTTCAATTGACCCACCGGAAACCTGGGTTTCACTCCATACTACCATTTTCATGGATTCCTCTGGTGTAATCCATGGTCCACCGCTTGAAGACCATCCATCGCAATTATGTATTCCAAAGTCGAGTCCCAACCTTTTAGCTTCTTGGGCTGCATGTACGATCATGGAATGATGCTCAGGAGAATTGTATTTTATTGGGCCATTGGGTATACCTTGTGTGATATTGAAAAGTAAAAATCCGCCTAGACCGACTTCCGCCATGGCTTCCAAATCCTTGGTCAGTCCTGCTTTGGACATATTGCCACTCATGGCATGCATCCACGTTCTGGGACGACTTTCGTTAGGTGGATTTTTAAAGGATTGCTCTAAAAATGATGTTTCTTGGACTTTTGTTTGACAAGAAAAAAGCAGTAACAAGGACAATAATAAACCAATAAAAGCATGTTTCATAGCTGTTACCTCTTAATCAACTAAAATACTTTGATAGCGTAATTAAAGTATCCTGTACTATAAGGTCTGGTTAATCAATCGATAAACAGCTCGTCAAGGTAAGGTGTGCTTTCTCCTGTGGTTTCTAATTTAATACTGTTAGCTCCTGTTTTCGCATCATGATATCCCTCCTTGGCCTTGATCACCGCCCAGGCGCACTCCCTTTTCAAACGACCAGTCATGGGGAACACTTAATTCTTTCCAGGAGTTGTCATTAAATTCTTCTATGGAAAATTCTGGATTATCCTCTAAGATAAATCGCCAACCTGGGTTAAAGTCTGTTTCTATGCGTTGTGAAAAACCATTTAGTACGGATAAAAACAATAACAAGGAAAGTGTATTTGACTTGGAACGAAATTGCAGTATCATGAAATTATGGTTTTAAGCGTTGTTCGGCAATGGGCAGTATACGCACCGGACCTTTAAGACCTGCGGGGAGTAACTCGTCACCCTTGTTGTAAAATGGGTATACCGTAAAGGCTGATATTTTACAGAGATTTGGAGGTTTGTTTGCAGTAAACCCATAAGACATAGTTCCCATTGAATGATTGTAATTGGAAACATTGGGATAATTTTCATCCCCTATCAATCTATTGGTCCATTGGTTGGTAATTTCAAGACGCAACTGGTTTTCTCTCACGTTTAAAGCAGATGTGATATTCATTTTATGGGGTGCAATCCAAAGTACTCCCATATTTAAGTTCGTAAAATGATACCCTGCTCTCAGCCTGATTTTTGGCGGTGGATTTTTAAAATGTTCGACGGAAAAGGAAATGTGTATTTGGTTCATCGCGTTTGTTCCAAAAAAGTTGTTGAAAGAAATCCATTTAATCCCATTTTTTCTTGGGTCAATCTTGGGTTACTTGACTGCCCCACCAATCGGCATTGGGTTCAAAGTCGGGTTGTAGTATTTCCCATCGCCGCCTTTCCAAAGCTTTGAGCTTTAGTGTGGCCATCTTTTGCAAATGTTCCTTTTCTTTTTCAGGATCATATAGAGGGTCTTTTTTTGGATACTTTGCATTTACACTCTTCAGATAATTGAACAACTCGTTTTTTAAGGCTTTCGTCAATGATTCTTGTTGAAGGGAAAGGTCCTTGGTTTCTGAGATATCAGCTTCTAAATCGTAAAGTTCATTTCGTTCATCTTCATAATAATATATGAGTTTCCACTTACCTTTTCTTATCATTGATGAAGGTTGTCCGCCCTGATTGCCATAATGGGGATAATGCCATATTAAACTTCTTTCCGCGAGGGACTTTCCCTCTAAAAGAGGTTTTAAACTTACCCCATCTTGATGTTGCTCAGGGAGTAAATCCGCATCGATTACATCAAGAATTGTCGGGTATAGGTCAGCTGAGGTTACGGGTACGTCTGTTTTTGTAATTTGATTTGTCAACCAGGGTACCTGTATTAAAAAAGGTTCTTTTATACCGCCCTCGAATTGATAGCCTTTGCCTCCACGCAAAGGGAGGTTTGAGGTGGAATAGTTATCTCCAGAAGTAACACCTCCATTATCTGAAGTAAATACAATCATGGTATTATCCGCTAACCCCATTTCCTTTAGTGAACTCAAAACATGGCCCACAGCCTCATCCATACTTTCTACCAAACCCGCATATATAGGGTTATCCTGAACCTGACGTATGGGTAAAAAATGCTCCATAGCATATCCCCTTTTAGCCATGCCATTATTTTCTGCTTTGTCGCGATATTTTTTCCATTTCACCTGTGTGGTCTGTATGGGTGCATGAACTGCATAAAAGGATAAAAAAGCAAAAAATGGTTGTTCTCCTTGCTTTTTCATAAAATCCACAGTTTCCCTGGCCAAACGCATACTAAGATTTTCACCAGTTTCCTTGTTTTTCAATTTTGGATTTTTAAAAGGGCCATAGTATCCCCCTCTAGGACTACCCGCACCAATTCCACCAAGGTTAATATCAAAACCATGGTCCTCTGGAAAAGACCCCTTTTCGCCCAAATGCCATTTACCAGCAAAAAAGGTCGAATACCCTTTTTGTTTCAACGCCTCTGCCAAGGTGATATCGGAAGATGGTAGATTTTCAACATAAGATGGAGGTACTAGTTTATTGAACCTTCCTTTTTTTCGCCATGCTTCCCCCGAGGGTGCCCCAATCCAATCCGTTATACCGTGCCTCGCGGTAAACTTTCCTGTCATGATGCTGGCTCTGGAGGGACTACAGACCCTGGAATTTGAATATCCCTCGTCGAAAACCGTACTTTCACTTGCCAATTTGTCAATGTTGGGGGTTTCATAAAAATCACTCCCCCTAAATCCCATATCGTAATAGCCAAAATCGTCGACTAGAATAAATAGTACATTTTTCGGTGGCGTTTCAGATTTGATACATCCAGACAATACTCCAAGAGAAAAGAATATGACTGAAAATGATTGCGCATTTTGAAAATAAGAACGCATTTACTCTCCTTGATTTTCAATATGGTTAAGCAGGAGGGATTTTATGTCTGTCACTGTCCCAAGTTGTAAACCACCATTGGTGGCTCCGGTAATCCAATACAGAATCATGCCTGCATCGGAACAGTCCCATTTTCCTTTTTGAAATTTAACCACATCGTCCACCTCAGCTATTTTTCCCTGGAGCCAAACCCATTGAATTCTTGGGTCATCGTGGTTTTTTGCCCAATCCCATTGCTCGATAGGTACTTTTAGATAGGTATTCTGATCAGGTATCCTGACTTCTTCTATCCCAAAATCCAAGATTTGTTGCCACGTATAAAAGTCACCTGCGTCGTCATTGGCAGGATGATGGGTGACCACTTTCACGAACTTGTGTTTTGATTTTTTAGAAGCATTTAAGGCCAATCCAATGATATCCGGTTCACCTGCTTCGATAATCCATAAGGGGTCTTCTGGGGAAGAGGCATTTATCACGGCTACCAAATCAGCAATAGTTTGTTCTTGTTGCCATTTGGCATCAAAAAAGGTAAGGTCATCAAAACCGCCCCAACGTCTCGCCGTAACATCACAAGCGGTTTGCATTAGGGCATGACGTTCTTTTTCCGCCCGTTCAGAAATGCGTTCTACACGCACCAAATCACAACTATGGGAATAATGAACCAATCTATCCTGAAGTCCAGCTGCTCGCAAAAGAGCAATGGAGACCGCGGTACCGCCCAAATCATCCGGGGCAGGGGAATTGCCATCTGCCACTACGGCAATACGCCCCTTAGGGGGTTTAATGGTAGGTATCCCTACTTGTATTGAATTTGGTAATTCTTTGGCTGATTTTACCTCTGACCCACTGCCCGTGGGCGCAAAAATAAGTCCTGCCCAACGCGCCCTGGCCCATTCTTTGCCGTCGGTGCTTCCAATCTTTGAAATGACGGTAATTTTATCGCCCTTCTTCAGTTGAACCCTTTCCCAAAGCGTATTATACCTTTCTCCATGTTCAAACATCTTTTGGGAGAGTGGGGGGGTAAAGGTACCCAGTTCCTTAGCATTTAGCAGAACGGGAAAAGTGGATTGTCCATCATTTTCACCAACACCAACAAAGACTACATCGTACTTCCCATTTTTAAAACCAAAGTTTGTGCTTGTCGCGGCTTCTTTGTTCTTATTGGGATTGATTGCAAGCCACTGTCCATTGGCCTCTTTGTAATATCCAGTATCGGTTACGGGGAAATCATCTACGGAAACCGTCTTATCTCCCATGACCGAAGCACCTAAAGCCTGACACTAGCTGGGTCGGGACCACTCAATGGCCACTCCAGGCCCACTGGCCCCGGGCTCAAAATCCTTAACCTTGACAAGTAGAAACTTATCAAGTTCAAAGCCATCTTCCCGCATACTGAACTGAATATCATGATACCCCGCCGAAGGAATGTCGAGGTAAATTTCATGGGGTATGCCGCAATGTTCCTCTTTGGTACGCTGCTTGCTGGCCCATGTCCATGTATCCTTACCTTGGCACCATTGCATTCGCTGTCCATGTTCTGGCCATTTGCCATATAGACCAACGTGTACACCATTATCTTCACTACCCGAACTAAAGGCTCTGGCCCAAACGTAGTATCGCCCTGGGTTATTGATTTTTACTTTGTAGTGCACAACGGCCAGTTCGCCGGGCTTGTTTGAAAAATTTTCCCCGCGTAAAAGACTATCATCATGGGTTATACGGGTATCGGGTAGTATTTTGATGTAACCTTTGTTGCTTGCTCCTTGACTGTGGTTTTCAACCCTGTTTTCAGATAAAATCGGCGTTTCATGTTTATTGATTCTATACCATCTGCGTTTTGCGGATTTGCTTTGTTTGTAAAAAAACTCAGCCTCTACAACCACTAATCCGTTTTTTTCCTCAAAAAAGTTCTTTTCATCTACAATTGGCTGGGTCAAATCCAAACCGAGCTTTTCTTTTTCCTTAAAGCTGAGGAAGAAAACGGAAAATAAGACTAAAAATAAAACGGTTTTTATGCTCACATTAAAGATTATTGTTTGCAATAGCAAGCTACCATTTTACCATAATTGGTCTGTCCTGTAGTGTACGGTTATTGGTATTGATTTGATTCAACTTTAGCTGGGATTTTCAGAACTAAATGCATTTCGCACATAAAGGTTTACAAAAGATACAGGAAAGTACAGGATGTGGTTTTTTGGTAAACAAAATAATTTTAGAAAAATTCCAAACGAGCCCGATCCGAAGATTATTAACCTATTAAGATGGTTATCATGGTAAACAAATTGAAATTACAAGTGTTAAAAAAAGCTGTCCTGCTTTTCGTTTTAGGCTTGGCAATTTCTTGCACCGAAAAGAGAGCGGAAGAATTGTCGTACAGTGAATCAAATGAGTTGATATCCCTACCTTTAAAGGTAAGTGAAAACAATTCCGTTTGCAACCCCAATATGGGCGGACCAAGAGACTACACCTACCCCGGACCGGGAGTGGACGTCAATAAAACCACTGTAAATAAAACTAAATTCATAGATGATAGAACCTGCGCCTACAACTACACGCAAACCACGTTTGGGGGCAGAACGTACGGGGTCTATAAAATAAAGGCAAACTCAAATCATATTGATGATCTACAACCAAGAATCGAGCGACAGAGCAAAGTAATAAATACTACCGCTTCTGGTAAATTCGTTCGTATGGCGGGTTACGTAACCATAAAAAGAGCAGGTCACGTTTCGGACAGTTATGATCGTGGAGACATGAGGGATGGTTCGGGCACATATATCATGCAGGCAAAAGGTAAGCATACCGGTGGCGGTGGTTCTCCGGATCCTGCAATCTGTTTACTTGTAGCCAAGCCCAGATTTTCCGGTGGATTACAAGTTTCGTATGATATTTATCGAGAAGAAATCACCGAACGTGGGGGATCTGGAGTTTCTGGCAGGCGATTGGTTTTTCTGACCAATATCCCAGCAAATACAAGAAGGTTTGTTCGCATGGAAAATGGCTTTACCGGCTCTGGTTCAAATAAGAGACATTACGTTAGTGTAAGAATTGGTGGAACAGATTACAATTGGGATGTTCCAGACCCACAAAGGGCTACCCAAGCAAAGATTCGGTTTGGGGCCTATCGGTGTAAAGGGGGAGAGGCAGAAATTCTTTGGGATGGCATGAGTCAAATCTTTAATGACTGATTTGTATTCGAAGTTCGAACGATATCAACCTTTGTCCATTTCACTATATGGAAGTGACTATCAATACAAGTGTAAATGAATTGCGTTAAAGTGGAAAGCCGATTTATCTATGAGCGGTTTTCCATTTTTTGTCTAATAATGCTATTTTCATAGAGGGTTAGAATAAGAATCGATGGATTCGCCCAAAGCCTAAGAAAAAACGACTTTAAAACACTAAAACCAATGATTTACATTAAAAATGAGCAAGTTTTTAGAAACCCTGGCGCGGGTCATCCGTACATACGTGGTTTCACTCTTTTTTAAATGCAGACTGGCAAGCTTTATGTGTCTCACAAAATTTCAACTAACATCCACTTAAATCGCATTACTATGACCAACAAAATCAAAAGGCATTGTAAACTATCATTTTTAGGGTTTTCACTATCACTGTGCATTTTAATTCTTACGAGTTGCATGGAATCACAAAAAGACCATCTCACTCCTATATTTGATGGAGAAACTTTGACGGGCTGGCATACCTTGGGCGGAGAAGCTACTTATCGTGTAGAAAACGGGGAAATCATAGGGACTACCGTTGCCAATACCCCCAACACCTTTTTAGCAACGGACTCCACCTATACCGACTTTATTTTGGAACTGGATTTTAAGACTGATTCGGTGTCTAATTCTGGGGTGCAGATACGGAGTAATAGCCATGCGTGGTACCGAGATGGAATAGTGCATGGATACCAAGTGGAAATAGACCCTTCAGCCCGAGCTTGGAGCGGAGGTATTTATGATGAAAAGCGAAGAAAGTGGTTACATCCTTTAGAAAGTAATCCAGCAGCTCAAAAAGCCTACAAGCCAAATGATTGGAACCACTTTAGAATTGAAGCCATTGGCGACACCTTAAAAACATGGTTGAACGGTGTGCCGGCATCCCATCTTGTGGATGAAATGACCCATGAGGGCTTTATTGCACTACAAGTGCACAGTATTGGCAAGAGAGGTAAACCAGGAGTGGACATTAAATGGAAAAATATTGAATTGATCACCGATAACTTGGAGCAATATAGCCAACCTTCTCCATTACCAGCTATCATTACCAAAAATCAGCTGACATTCCAAGATAAAAGAGAAGGATGGCAGATGCTTTGGGATGGGGAGACCGCTGAAGGATGGCGAGGTGCCAAACTGGAGGAATTTCCGGAAGAAGGTTGGAAGATAGAAAATGGAGAGCTTAGCGTACTGGCCAGTGGTGGAGCAGAATCAGCGGCAGGCGGCGATATCGTAACCAAGGCGTACTATGCTGATTTTGAGGTGAAAGTGGATTTTAAGATAACCGAAGGGGCCAACAGCGGTATCAAATATTATGTGGACACTGAATTGAACAAAGGTGAAGGTTCGTCCATAGGCTTGGAATTTCAGATTCTGGATGATGAGCGCCACCCAGATGCCAAGCTAGGGAATCATGAAGGTAGTCGAACGGTCGGGTCGCTTTATGATTTAATCAAAGCCGATACCAAAAAACATATGAACGCGATTGGAGCATGGAACACGGCCCATATTATATCTAAGGACAACCAAGTTGAACACTGGCTCAACGGGGTGAAGGTGTTAGCCTATGAACGTGGTAGCGAAGCTTTTTCAAAGCTGGTAGAGGAAAGTAAGTATAAAGACTGGCCCAACTTTGGACAATTAGAAAAAGGAAACATTCTACTCCAAGATCATGGAGACCTTGTTTCTTTCAAAAACATTAAAATAAAAACCTATGAGCAAACAAAATAGACGAAATTTTATGAAGAAAACGGCCTTGGGAAGTATAGGTCTTGCCAGTGTATCTTCCATGGCGATGTCCGCAAAGAGTTACAGGAACATTATTGGGGCCAACGACCGATTAAACGTTGCCATAGCCGGACTGGGCCGTAGATTGGGAGCTTTCTATGAACCCATTGCGCTCAAGGAAAGTAACGTAAGGTTACTTTATCTGTGCGATGCCAAGCTTGATCAAATGGATAAAGCGGCTACCAAGTTTGCAGAACACATTACATACAAACCTAAACTGCAACAGGATATTTTTAAGGTTTTGGATGATAAGGAGGTTGACGTCCTTATCAATGCCATGCCAGACCATTGGCACACTCCTGGAACAATTATGGCAATGAAATCCGGTAAGCACGTATATGTTGAAAAACCCAGTAGCTGTACCATGGAAGAAAATGAACTTCTGGTGGAGGCCACCGAACACTATGGAAAAGTAGTTCAAATGGGGAACCAGCAACGTTCATCAGGACACACCCAAGAAGTAATCAAGAAAATTCATGACGGTATTATCGGCGAAGCCTATAAAGCGGTTGCTTTTTACAGTAATAGAAGAGGAAATGTTCCCTTACAGCAAAAAGCGGCCATACCGGAAGGTTTGGATTGGAATTTATGGCAAGGACCCGCAGTTCACCGTGAATATACTTCGGAAACCTGGAATTACAACTGGCACTGGTATGGTTGGAATTACGGTACCGCAGAATTAGGCAACAACGCCACCCATGAATTGGACGTAGCGCGTTGGGCGTTGAACGTAGATTATCCGCAAATGGTAGAGGTGGAATCAGCCAAACGCCATTTTGTGGATGACGGTTGGGAAATGTACGATACCATGTTGGCCCGTTTTATTTTTGAAAATAACAAACAAATCGAATGGGACGGTAAAAGTAGAAATGGCTTCAATACCTATGGTAGTGGTCGTGGGGTCATTATCTATGGCACGGAAGGCTCTGTTTTTGTTAATCGTGGTGTCCATAGAATATATGACAGAAGGGGGGAGCTGATAGAGGAGAGCAAGGGTACTTCGAACGAAGCGGGGGTCGCCCTTGGCGGTGGTGGAAATATGTCCACTACCCATGTGATGAACTTTTTTGATACCATCAGGGGAAAAGCCAGTGCCAACGCACCTATCGACGATGCAAACATTTCAATGGCCATGGTACATTATGCCAACGTTTCCTCACGCATTGGACAGAACTTTGAAATCGATAGCAAAAAAGGAACAATGTTCAATAGGGATGCCATGCAACATTGGGGAAAACCTTACGAGGATTCTTGGAAAAAGAAATTTATGGAGCTGTAAACATCTGGGGTTTTCGGATTAAAAAGTATATGTTTTACGACCTTTTACTACGTTTAAAGTCCTCTCTCATTCTTGGATTTTGGGTAGTAGCATTAGCATTATAGCACGGCTATATCTAGGTATGTAATTTATACAAAGCCGTATTTTTATGCTATCGCTTAATCTTTACGAACGAAGACGGTAGGTGCGCTTTCTGAATCTGAACTTTCCCGTTGATAAACAGTACAGCACCGCACCTAAGAAAAGAGAGCTATTTGGCAGGGGCAAATATCAGTATATCTTTAGCACTAAATTGGTCGGTACCATCAAATTGATCGGGCAGAATATCTTCCCCAAGCATTAACTCTGTTCTAGTAAACATAGGAACCGCCATTCGATCCAATTGTTTTACTGCACCTCCACCTTGAATCTGTTCCCATCGCCAATCTTTGTCGCCTAATAGATAGGGTATTACAAAATCAAAACCAGTCTTCAAACTAACACCTTCTGCAGTTTGATGGTTCCATAGGTCTATGTTCGTAAAGCGACGACCAATATCCGTTACTCGCGCCAAGGCCCATAGGTTATTTACAGTATAGTTTACGGATTTAGTTCTGGCCAGTTCCCGCGGCTGACTGCCATCTGCCCTAATTTGTATGGCAATTCGTTCTGTTTTTGCAGTTTCGACCAGTTTATTGGCTAAATCGCTTTTGCCCAAATAAATCATTATGCCCAGAATTTGGTAATCGTAATTAGAACTATGGTTATTGGTACGTGAGCGCTCACCAACACCAAATTTGCTGGTGGTCAGCCATACGTAGTATTCTTCCAACCATTGGTTCATTATTGATTTGTTGCTTAAACTCCATAGACCATTCCGCTCTAGTAATTGAAGGACCGTAATCACTTTACCAAAATGGGAGAACTCTATAATACCAAACATTCGACCCTCTATTTTACCGGGAACCCCTTGACCATAATCAATATTTGGATTAACCCTTGTTTTCGGATTGATAAACCAAGTATCAACAATCATCTGTGCTTTCTTGAGGTACCTTTCATCACCTGAAAAATAGTAAGCCAGTGCTAGCGTTTCCAATGAATCAAACATGCTCCTCAAGCGGGTGTAGTCCGTGTCGGACCCCCTTGTCATTGGATTAAGTTGGCCATCTTTGCCAATCCATGGCAATCCATCTTCTGTGTTTGGATTTGGCCAAGCATAAGGATGGATGCTGTAGTAGTCTTGCATATCGCCACTTGGAGGTACTATAGTTTTATTAATTACGGGATCGACCTCTTTAGTTAGCTCAACATTTGCTGACTCAAGTACACTTTGATAGGCCTTTATGTAGATAGGATTATTGGATTCGATTTCTTTTTTTGCCAGGTTTAACCTGTCTTCATTCAGATAGATTAATGGTCTTGAATTTTGATTTACCGTTGGTTCGGGTGTTGTATTCGAATTCGATAAAGCGGTCTTGGCTTTACGGGCAAAACCAGCTAAAAAGAGGGCCAATGCAAATACGGTAAGTAGCTTTGGTTTCATACATTTCATTTTATTTCAACATAAACCTTGATGGTATAAGCAACCTTTGTTCACTAACTAATCCATACGTTTCAGTTGGAAGTCCCCGCTCATTAACGGACTTTGGGAAGTAAAATCAATAAAACAGCTGTTGGATTTTGAATCCGTGGTATTTGTTATCCTGAAAGATGACGTTTCCAACACATCCCCCTCCCCAATATATACTTCCTTGAGCAGTCCTTTACCGTTGAAGGTAATGATGGCAAAATGGCCTTTAAAAAGTATAGATGGTTCCGCAATTGAAATTGTACTGTTTTCAAACGGCGTCAGAACATACTGTACCAATTTAGTCCCTCCCGTTTCAGTGGTCACTTTCACCCCTTGATACAGATCATTGTACATTAATTTTTCTACGGATTTTACCGAACCTGCCGTTTCGGTATTTGCGAAAGGTTCATAGACGGCGACAAATGGCTTCGTAAAGGCTTCGCCATTTTGTCGAACCACAAGGGTCGGTGTGGGCAACATGTCATAAGGCGGAGGGGCTTCGAAGGTTTTAGGTGCCATTACCTTGGTATAGATACGCCCCTTAAATCCCGGCATAAACACTTTCATGTACCTATTTTTATCCTGGAACCGTTCTGCTTTGAAAAGTATTTCCACTTGATTTTCATAAGGTCGTGAAGCGTACACACTCTCAAAAAAGTGCCATCCTGGATTTCGGTATTTTCGATTTCGCACCCATGTAGCATCTGCATTTTCCATATATCTTTTTGGGTCTGCCTCAAGGGAAATATCACGGTTCAAAAAATTCAAAGATTCTCCTAAATTATGATACAGGTAATCATGGAATTCGTTGGGAAGTTCAGATTTGGAACGAAAGATATCCAGATAATAACCCGTAGTTGGCGATGTACGTATTAAGGCCAAGGTCCTTTCTTGTTCTGCTTCTGCTTTTGTACCTCCTCCATCGTAGAAACTAGTGGTAGAGAAGGAGTATTTTGGTGATATGGCAGGTTGCTTTGGTAAGGGTTCCATGGCCTTCAAGGTTACGGTATCCATGCCCAGGTTGACCCAGTGTCCTTCACCTTGGGAATTGCCATTGACAATAACGGTATTGTGTGCAGCAAAAATCCTTGAATAGTTTTCATGGATGTTTTGGGCATATTTTCCACGCCCGTTATCCACTCCAAGGACAATCCCTTCCCCATAAAGTTCAATGTTCATTCCTGATGCATGACCGTGAACCATTGGAGCCCCTCCAACAAAACACATAAGGCCGTCCTCTGGATTTTGGCTGGGACTCAAGTTTCGTTGTAGAAAAATTCCAGCGTGGGGTTGTTCATCGGTTCTTGGCAACTTAATATTTGATGCTTTTTGCTCAAAATCGTCGTGATACCAAAGCAGAGCTTCAAGACCTTTGCGGCGATATGTTCCCCCGCTAATCGCTGCACCCAATAAGGTTCCAAACTGCTTTTCCAACTTCATCACATTATCCAATTTGCCCAGTTTGTAAGCCAACTCATAGGCGTGGAAAGGGGTTCGATATTTACGATGGCCGTCTCCCCATAAAAGGAGTTCTCCATTTGGATTTACCAAATAGTCCAAGCGCTGTAAGGCCCAAGGGATATTCGGATATTTTCTTCCTAGTTGTAAGGATGGGTCGTATTTGGTCAATAAATACATAAGCTTGGTGGAACGTGCCGCGACATCATTGGTATATTGTGATGATTCAGGCCAAATATCTCCTTCATTTTTGTAAAATTCGGCCACCTTGGACAAGGCATCCTGGTTGGAAGTACTTTTGGTCAAGTAATGCTCTAAAAAAGACTTGCGCTCTGAAATATCGTCCAAAGCAAGTGCATTGTACACGAGGCAATTGGCCTCGAGTACCGGATGGTTGGAGTTTATCATACCATGTTCCACCACCAATTTAGCATAGGTCCTGAAGACTGTTTGTGCTTTTTCGAAAGGAAAAGCCACTTTGGCCTTGCTCATAACATTATAGGGTTTGCCTCCTTTGTTCAGGTAGGGAGCTATAAAATCGTATACAATCGGAAACTTTTCGCCAATAACACGCGATTCGCGTAAAATATCATCAGGACACAACCACCCGCCCCGGGGTTTCCATTCGGATGGTTGCAATTGCGTGATCCCCATTACCGCGGTGTACAAAATATCAGTAGCGAGTTGTGCATAGGCCTCATTCCCATTGAGGTAATATAAAAAACCAGCCTTCTGGGCCAGCTCCAAATACTTAGATAGTTTAAAGAAATTGCCCATCTCCTCATTAGAGGCATTATCCAAGTTTTCATGTTTTCCCTCCTTTCCAGTGGTCGTATAGGTTAAAGGTGGAATTTTACCAATATTTGCCTGGTTCCATTCTAAAGGCATTACCTGTAAAAATTTATACGGGTCCCTTTGATGGGACGCTAGGGCACTGTCGACATAGTACGTAATTTCCTCAAGAGAATTTTTGGCCCATTCTTTTGATTTTATTTTGTTTAAAATAACAGGACGTTCATCGTTTGTAACCCAGATAAAAGGGCGATTTTTTGTTTGTGCATTACAACCCAAGAATGTGAATGCGACAACCGAGAGAAAAATTAGCGCTTCGTTTTTCATTCTTTACCAGCTATTTCCCTTACCAAAACAACCCAATCTTTCTGCCCATCAGCGGGTGGCAATCCCAATTCTACAATTCCTTTGGCAGTTATGGTTGAAATTGAACCATACTCGAGTTTACCGCCTTTTCTAGGGTTGAACCATTGCACCCTGAATTCCTTTTCAGAATCGCCGATATCAAGTGAGGTTGTTTCCCGTTTCGTGGGGAGATAAACGGCATAAACCTTATCTTTTTTGGCAAAGCAAAAACTTTCGTTGTCAGTGGTCAATTCATCGGCGGGTTCCATCTCCCAGAAAGGAATGTTCTGGAAAAAATTCAATGCGTATTTGTTTTGGTCCCAAAACTTATCTCGACTTCTAAAGTCTTGGCAGGTCAGGTCAGAATTTGGGCTTGCGTAGCCAAAGTACCATTCCACGCCAAAGCCCCCTGCCAAAAGAGTTCCCCAAAGGGCATTGGCACGGGCAAAGTTGTGTTCGCTATCTTCATCATCCGGTAACAGCGCAATGTTCGCTTTTCCTGGTTCGTCCACAGAAAGCGCCCACTTTTTTCCGGTCGCATTTGATTTATCCCTCCATTTCAAAACTCTTGGATGCACGTCTTTGAATTCTTCATCACTCAACTGCAACGACGCTCCCGTCAAAGGGGATCGGTCCCCTATAAAATCCAAGTACCGGTCATCCTTATTGGGAAAGGTATGCATAACCAAATGATGTTTGTATGGGTCAAGCTGATGAATATAATTGGCCACTTTGAGTACCTCTTCCGTTGGTTGGTCATTCTCTTCCCCAACGTTCCAATTCATCACCAAATGATGGCCGAAACGCGCTATGAGTTCCCGGTAATACAATTTTGATTCCGTACCAAATACCCCACCATCCATAAGATGATCGGTCTCTGTTTCATGAGTCTTAAAGTGGAGGAACATCCCTTTGGTTTCTGCATATTCAAATACGCGTTCCCATTGATCCAATTTGGAAACATCAAATCGGGTTTTATAAAAAAAGTTTTCACAAGCCTCTTTGTTACACTTATTGCTGGCAATCAACTCGTATTCTGCCCTAGACTTTTTCAGGAGATATGGAAAAATATTACGATCATCCCCGTCTATATTGAAGGTGAGAAAGGAGAACACGTTTAATCCTTCAGAGGCCAAGTAGGCAATGGCACCCAATAGATTTTTACCTTTTCCTTCTTTCCATGTGAACCGATTGGCATCTGCTTTAAAATCCTTTGCATGTGGTTCCCAAGTCTTAAGAAATCCCATAGCATCTGTATGGGCATCGAAATCAATGTATCCAAGGAAGTTTTCAGGGGCATCGACACCTAATTTTATAAAAAAGTCTTTCGTTTCCCCGAACTGTAGATATGATTTCCCAACATAGTCCAAGCGTCCCTTGGCCCTATTGTCCCTGCCTGTTTTATCAGTTTTGGCAATTTGAAAACTTCCTGATTTTCCATCCATGAATCCTCCAGAAGCAGCATTTTCCAAGGTATTGGCCACGGCTATTTCTTTCCCTTTTTTAAAGGATACCTGATACGTCCATTCACCCACGGTATCTGGTGTGAACCGCACCTGCCAAACATTGCCCGAAGAAGCGCCCGTATCAGCCGCTTTACCGTCGGCTCCGTAAAAACCAGGGACGGTATAGGTTTTGTTGCCATTGGAAAAGATGACGTCCAACCGGTAATCCAAAAAAGGGTTTTCCGCTGCCAGTTCACTGGTTTCAGGTCCTTCAAAAAAAAGGGTGATACGATGCCATTTTTTTAGCTCTCCTTCGCTAGTAATTGTATTTGGTTCCGTACAACCATAAAAGTAAAAACCGAATAAAACTAAGGTAACCGCTAGTCGTTTTGACATACTAAAAATTCTAGAATGAATTGAATTTAAGCTGAATGGTATGCTTGCCGGGAGCAAGCCGTATGTATTCGAAGGCAGAGGGCACTTTTTCCCCGTTGTGGATGAGGTCCTCTTTCCCTAAGTTATGTAAAGAAAACTCAGCTACCATGTTTCCGGGTATCTCTATTTCATAGGTCTTGAGCCTAGGTCCGTTTACTTCATATTTTGCTTTAATAGGCCCTCTAACCGTAGGTACCGTAATACTACTTGTTTTTAACTTACTCATTTGGGGTTTTATCAGTGCTGTACCAAAACCTGGCGTTTTGGGTTTAATTCCCCAGAGTCCGCGTGGGATTACGTTAGCGGGCACAGCGCCCCATGCATGGTTCCAGTCCAAATTGTTCTTATATTTTAAATCCCAAGCCTCCAAAGTGATGGTGGAACCAATTCGTATCATGTTGTACCAGCTTCGGTCGCCGGTACTTGTTAATAAATCTAGTGCGTAATCCGCTTCACCAGCGTTGTATAATCCATCCATCAAAAACTGTGCGCCGTAGACACTGCAGGCCATGCCCCTGGACTTCACATAATTCACAACAGATTCAAAATGATCCTCTGGTACCAATCCAAAAGCTAAAGGCATCATATTGGCATGTAGGGAAGCATGGTCGGTTCCAATACCATCTACGTATATGCCCCGCGTTGTATCGAACATCTGTTCATTGACCGCTTTTTTGGCCTTTGCCGCTCGTAGCTCAAAATCCAAATGTTCTTGGGTTTTCCCTAGTATTTGGGCAAACTCCGCCATTATTTTCATATTCTCATAAAAGAAGGTGTTGATTACCGTATTATAAGGTTTAAAGACAAATCCATCACGCTCACCCTTGTTGTTGGGATCACCGCCCCAACCTGCCGAAGGCCAATCCACAATATCGGTAAGGGGTTTGTTGTAACCGGGCTTAAATCCCAATTTGTACATAAACTCTTCGTCTACCTTGGTTGAGGTAATCAACCCATCTTCATTGGATAGCTCATAGAGCGTTTTATGCTTCAAATCCTCATAATACCGTTCCACAAGCTCCAAATTGCCGGTGTACATATAATCCGCGTAGATGAGCAAAGCGACATGCTGTTGCCATTCCGTGGGCCATGTAGGGTGCTCCATAAAATATTCGATAGTACGCCGTGCCATGGCATATTCTCGGTCCGTAGTATAATGGCTCAGCTGGTTCAAATACGCATCGGCCTCATAGGGAATTCGTTCCCTGTCGCCATCAACGTACAATCCGTTAAAGGTGGTGGCCTTTATGGAATACTTGCATAAATCCCATATTTTATCAAGCACCGTATTGTCGCTTTTAAAACTACTGGCGGTATCATCCCAATAGGTGCGATGTCTTAATTGTTGAAAGTCATCGGCTTCCAGGGTAGTTTTGGCACCTTCAATTTCGGCATACCGAAAGGGCATTAACACGGGAAATCCATTAGGCAGCGCTATTGCTTTATTGGGCAAGGTATTTCTCGTATCGGAAACGATTTGCAGCTGATACTTGGTCTTTCCGGGCCGTACGTCAACTTCAATTTCTTGATAGCGGATATGACTTTTGGCAAAGGGTTTTCTGTTGATGTTTTCACCCTTCAATTGCTCTCCAATCCTTATCGTAATGGTATGAGGGACCTTTGCTTCATAATTAAAATCGATGGTTGCGAATGATGCTTTACCAAAATCGATAAAATAGAAATCTCCTCGGTTTTCGAACCTAGTAGGTGGTACACGGTCTACCACAAATTTATTTTCCGTAGATATGATGTAGCTGTCACTTTTGCCTGTTGTGAATTTTTGAGGTTTAGAATAATCTACCAGACGATTTTCCTCATCCCAAATTCTAACTTTCCAATAATAGGTCTGGTTGGGTTTGAGCGTCTCGCCTTTATATTCCACATCTGTTGATTCTCCGGAGGCAACCCTCTGACTGTCCCAAATATCTCCATTGTTGGCGTCAATGATAGCTTGACTGGAAGCCACCAAGATTTGGTAGGCGGATTGAAACTTTGAAGCGAGTGGTACCGACCACCCAAATTCTGGCCGTAGGTCAAAGATTTCTACATCGGTCTCAGGAGCTCGTATTAGTTCAACGGTCAAATCTGTGGGGGCCGCCCTATTTTTGTCACTGTTTCTTTTGATCAGTTGGTCAAGTTTTGAACTGAGTTTATTTCTGATGCCGGTATACCTTTTGTTCCCAATGAGATTTTTTGTCTCTTTAGGATCTTTTCTAAGGTTGTAGAGTTCTTCAATGGTTTTGTCGTTGACATACCTGAAGTACTTCCATTCATCCGTCCTTACCCCTTCGCTGGGTGGGATAAACTCAAAATCCCAAATATGTTCAATCAGCACCGTATCCCTGGCCACACTCTTGGTTTCTTTTTTTACCAAGGGCATTAGACTCTTACCCTGCCACGTTTGGGGTGCGGGTATCCTTGCCAAATCTGCTATGGTAGAGGGTACATCGATATTCAGTACCATTTCTTCAATAGTGGATTGACCCGTTTCCCTGGGATCAAATATGATCAACGGAACCCGAATGGAGTTATCGTACATCAGCCATTTGCCAGCAAATTGACGTTCACCCAGAAAATAGCCGTTATCGCCCATCAAAATGATTACCGTGTTCTTATCCAGTCCTTTTTCCTTCAGCTTGGTTCTGATTTTCTTGATTTCCAAATCAATCCCGGAAATCATTCTATAATATCCCTTTAAACTATGTTGGTACTTTTCTGGAGTATCATAGCGCCAGGTCCAACGTTTTCGGTTGAATCCTTCCCTAACCATTTTGGGTTGTGCATCGAAATATTTGTCATCTCCCAAATCAGGACCTGGAATTTCAATATCAATCAGCAAGTCTGCGGTGGTGTCCTGCCAAAAGTATTGTTCGGGTGCTCCATCGTGGGCATGGGGTGCACTAAAGCTCAGCGACAAACAATAGGGTTCGTCACTTTCTGCAGTTTTATCAATAAAATCCAACGCTTTTTGTCCTGTGTAGCGGGTCAGGTGTACGGTGTCCTTCCCCAAAGTTTTATAATAATAGCCTCTTTTATCCTTAAACCGGTTATTCCTATCGTAAGATTCGTATTCATCAAATTGCTTGTCCAATCGCTCATAGCGCACACCGTATTTCCCAAAAAAACCAGTATGGTAACCATTGTTCTTAAGCAAGGTCGGATAGGAATTTTCCATATACTCCTCACGAACGTTACCTGTCTGAAAGTTAAAGTTATGGGCCCTTTCATGAAGACCCGTTAAAATACTCGCCCTACTGGCTGCGCAAATAGGTGTGGTAACCATAGCAGTTTTAAAGTAAGTACCCTCTTTCGCCAGTCGGTCCATTTCCGGAGTGGTCACAAACGGATTGCCAACATGACCAATGGCATCAAAACGCTGGTCGTCGGTGAGAATAAAGATGATGTTCGGACGCTGATTTGTATTTTTTCCTAATTGCGCCTTCACTTTACTAAAGGTTACACAAAGGAGCAATAAAAGAGCATGGCGTATTTTTCTCAACGTATTCGGTTTTTGAAGCTGTTTATTTTTTCTAAATCCTTGAAACAATAAGTGATGTGGCTGATTCAAACTTAGGTTTAGAGATAGGAAAAACCATCCTGTCCCGTCCTGAAGTTGGGTTCCATACCATTACCAATTATCCGTCCTAAAAGGGGATACGGGCAAATTGGAAGGGCCATACAGATTTCCTTCAAAACAATCCATGAAACCATAGCGGACCGCTACGGGTTTTTTTACCTTATCACTTTGTACAATGAGTGTTCCGTTCTTATCGATATATGCCAATGCTGGATAAAAAACCTTATCAGCCCCACTTATGGTAAGCCCTTGAATGGAATTTTTGGAGCTGGACAAACGTGTTCTAGAGCCATTCAAAACAGACTTGAAAAAAAGTACCATTTGGTCTCCTTTTACCTTTATGGAATCGAGGATAGGACTTGTGCAATGAATTTCCTCGAATCCATATCGCCCATGTAAAGCCAAAAGGGCCAATCGTTCTGAAATGGGTTCTTTGTCGGGTGGATGAATATCATCACAAGAACCTACGTCCGCGGTAACCACTAGGGCGGTATTAGGTATCTCAAGGGAAGCTTTCAATTGCGCTTCGCGTATCAGAGCGGCATTCATCCAAGGCGTTTTTCGATGCTTTTCATAGGCGTATGGAGCAATCTGTACGATGTAAAAGGGCAGTTGGGGATTGTTCCATTGGGAACGCCAAGCCTCAATCAGAGTTTCTAGATAGCCCCTGTAGGGTTTGGGGTTTGCCCTATTGGTTTCGCCTTGGTACCACAACATTCCTTTAATGGTATAATCTTGAAAGGCATGTATCATCCCATTATAAATTTGGGTAGGATATTTTCTTTTGCTCGGGTCAGCTGAAAGTACACTGGGTATACTTATATCCTTGTATTGCAAGGCAGCAGCTTTCGGTATCCAAGCTTCAATGCGGGTACCTCCCCAAGATGCTTCTATGATACCTATTGGAACGTTCAATTTTTCATAAAGCTTCTTCGCAAAAAGATACCCTACGGCACTGAAATTGGAAATCGACTTTTTGTTTGCCTCAGACCAACTGCCTGAAACATCAGTAACCGGTGCAAGGCTGCCAGCTCTTTCCGTATTGAACAAACGTATATAAGGATTGGTTCCGTTCTGGATAAATTCCAAGGAACCGGTCACTTTGGATTTACCCAAGCCTTTCATGGGCATCTCCATATTGGATTGCCCGGAACAAAACCAAACTTCCCCAATGAGGACATTTGCGATACGTACGATTGTTGAACCTTGAATGGTAATATCCTGTTGCTGAAAGCTGGCTGCCGGAGTTTTGATTTTGGTTCTCCATTTCCCATCGTTTTCTGCAATGGTATAGGTCGTTTCACCCCAACTTGTGGTCATCTGGATTTTTGTTTCAGGCAGGTCCCAACCCCAAATTGCAACAGAATCATTTTGTTGTAGCACCATTTGGTCTTTAAAAAATAATGGCAGGCTAAGTTGGGCAAATCCGGCAGATGGCAATAGCTGTAAGCCAATCCAAAATAGTGGTAAGTAAAGATTTATGGTGATTGCGTACATTTTTTTAATCATAATGCCCATTTAAATTCAACCATCATTAACCGTATCATTTATCAATATGGTCTTTCAACTCTTGAAATTACAAAATTCAGTACGGGGGACGTTGTCCTATGACCTAAAGTCTAAACAGTGCATTAATAGACCGTTAATCGGGTAGTATTTAAATCTTTTGATTCTGATGAACTACCCACAAAAATTGTGAACGTACCTGGTTCCACCACCTTTTGTAAGTCAATGTTCAAAATAGAAAGTTCATCGAATCCCAAAGTAAAAGTGACCGTTTCGGTTTCTCCAGGTTCCAAGGTGATGCGCTCAAACCCTTTCAAAAGTTTATGGTACCTTCCCACCGAGGCAAAATCGTCCCTGATATAAAGTTGTACCACTTCGTCACCCGTAACATCACCAGTATTAGTCACTTCTACAGATACCGTAGTGTTTCCGTCAACAGGAATCTCACTGTTTGTCAGCCGGGGTTTTCCAAAATGGAACGATGTATAGCTCAGTCCATATCCAAATGGAAACAGGGGAGATTTATCGCTAAACTTGTATTTTCCTTCTCCCGAGCCTATAAAATCTGGACGCTCCAGATAGGTGACTGGAAGTTGCCCCACAGAACGGGGAAATGAAACGGTCAGCTTCCCGCCGGGATTTACATCTCCAAAAATGACATCAGCAATAGCATCGCCAGAGTGCATGCCCAAGTACCAGGTTTCCAAAATTGAAGGGATTTTTTCAGCAATATAATTTATGGTTAGGGGCCTCCCATTGATAAGAACGACAATAATCGGTTTTCCAGTTTTGTGGATAGCTTCCACCAAATCGTTCTGTACCCCATATAGGTCCAAGTTTGAACGATCAACACCTTCTCCGCCTGTTTTTCGAGATCCACCCAGGACCATTAATACAACATCAGATTCCTCGGCCACGGTAACCGCTTCGGCAAAGCTCTCTTTCGATTTCCCTAAAAGATCACATCCCTTGGCGTACTTTACCGTTACTTTTTCACCCACTTTATTTTTGATTCCTTCCAACACGGATATGTAAAAAGGGGGAAGACCGGAATAGCCTCCTAAAAGGGAATATGTGCCTTTTTTTGGTTTTTCTTCAAAAGCATTTGGTCCGATAACGGCCAACGATTTGACTTTGGAAATATTCAACGGCAATAGTCCATTCTCGTTTTTTAAAAGAACAATCGCTTTTTGTGCCATTTCATAGGCATGTTCTTGATGGGCTTTCGTGCTGACAATAGTATCGGTTTTCGCTTTGCTTAGCTTTGAACCGAACAACCCTAGCTTGTATTTGGCCGTTAAAATTCGAGAAACCGCTTTGTCAACTAGTATAATCAAATTGGGATTCTGTTCCAACGTGTCTTTCAAAACATTGGAATGATAGGCATACAGCTCGAGGTGTTTGCCCAGTACCAAATCCATATCCACTCCGGCTTTAAGACCTAAAATAGCAGCTTTGGTGCGGTCCTCTGCTATAAAATGCATGGTCTCCAATCTACCGACATCATTGTTATCCGAAACAATAAAGCCGTCAAAACCCAATTCCTCGCGTAATACATCATTCAGCAACCAGTTGTTCATATGACAGGGAATCCCATTAAAGTCTTGGTGTCCTGGCATGATGCATCCAACCTTTGCTTCCTGGATTACCGCTTCAAAAGGGGGTAGAAACACTTCGCGTAAACGTCGTTCGGACATATCGCTAAATCCACCATTGATACCACGTCTATTTTCGGGATATCCCACAAAGTGCTTTGCAGTGGCCATTACATGGTCTTTGTCATATCTTTCGCTTCCTTCACCTTGGAGGCCTTGAACAAAAGCGACACCCATTCTAGAAACCAGATAAGGGTCTTCACCGTAGGATTCCTCGATACGGCCGTACCTTGGGTCACCAGAAACAACATCCAGGTTTGGGGAATAGCAATGGGCAATGTTCAAAGCCCGAGCTTCCTTAGCGGTCTGTGATGCCATTTTCTTGACCAATTCAGGATCCCAGGTAGAAGCACAGGCAATGGCTTGTGGATAGACCGTGACGCCATCGTACCACAACCCGTGGAGCCCTTCACCAAATTTCATAAAAGGAATACCCAAACGCTCGTTAGGGGATGCATCTTGGGTCATTTCAGCGATTTTCTCATCCAATGTCATTTGGGAAACCAGTTGGGCTATTTTCGCTGCTACCTCTTTGTTGGTTTCAC
>NZ_CAKZYF010000205.1 GCF_937884665.1 uncultured Allomuricauda sp.
GAGTCAAAACCTACGTAAGAGAAGGAACCTTGGTATTTTAACTTTTCTGTCAATTTAGCAGAAAAACCAAAAGTAAAGGTTCTTCTTACCTGTTCGTTCAGGTCATTAAAACCGTCATCTTTGTAGAGACTCCCACCGAAATTGTAAGTAAAGTTTTCGTTACCGCCATTAAACCCCACCCTGAACTCTTGAGAAAAACCGGGTTCAAAAATGGCATCGCCCGTTCTTTCATATTTTAAGAAATCCCGAGTAGCATCAATAACCCCAAGTCTACTTTCGAAAAATGCCGTGCCCTTACCGGATTTTCCTTTTTTGGTAATAATCTGTATAATACCATTGGCGGCATCCGCTCCATATAAAGTGGTAGCTGCACCTCCCTTTATATATTCGATTCGTTCTATGGATTCTACGGGTATATCCGCTAAGGCAGATACGTTGGCCCCACCTGTATTAATTCCTAAGGTTGGGTTTGAGTTTAGGTTATCGACACGCACTCCGTCTACAATGATTACAGGAGTGGAAGAACTAGCGGCTGAGATGGGCCCTCTTGTCCGTATAATCGATGCGGTTCCCGGTTGGCCGGAACTTAGTCTAATCTGTGCACTCGGTGCAGTGGCCTGTAAGAGTTGATCAATTTGATTAGCGGGTAACTTATCGATTTTTTCCTCCGTAAGGACATCCACCGTTGTGGACAATTTCCTTCTTCTAATTCCAGCACCTTGTCCAGTAACAATAACCTCATCCAATGCTTGGGCATCTTCCTCCATCTGTACATTGATAACATTGGAGTTACCTATGGTAAGATTTACCATTTTTTGACCCACGTAGCTGAATTGGAGAGTTTGGCCCGTATCTGCCACAATTGAGTATTTGCCATCAAAGTCCGATTGTGTGCCATTGGTTGTACCCAAAATGACGATGGAAACCCCAGGTAAAGGCAACCCGTTTCGGTCAGTGACCGTACCCGATATCGTACTGTTCTGGGCTTTTACCATGGTAAAACCAAGCAGTAGTAGAATGGTAGTAAGCGAAATCTTAATTTTCATACAGTAAATTTTAGTTAGTAATAATTGAGTTAGTCATTTGAAGAAGTAGAGTGGTGACCTTGAGTGACTAATTCAAAAAATACTTTCAATGAAATGAGAGGATAAAATCTTTACCTACCCGTATCTAAGTATTTATCGCACCACTCCACATTTCTAGAAGCCCGGTATTCCATGATTCTTTGAATCCGTGTTTCTTTTTATTGGAAATAATTCATTGTTGGCCTGAAAGACATTGAGGGAGACCACTGCCACAATATCCTTAGGTTTTCATATAGTTTTAAATTCTTTTCCTTTACGTAGCTTTTTTGGAAAACGCTACAGTGTTTTTGGATTTTCCCTAAAAACTGTTGAAACCTATTTTGAAAAGACGATTTTTAAAGCAACACCCCCAGTTGGAATCCTGATATCTTGTGTAGTTATGGAGTTCAAGGGATATTTGTAAAAAGGTTGTATGTCGTACTTTAAGCCATCGGTAAGTTTTGCACGATAACCAATGGAAAAATTGAGTGTGCCAAATGGAATTACCTGTGTTTCTTTATTCCTAAAGGTTTCTTCAGTAGAGAACAATTCGATAATTTCACTGTCGCCAGTTTCATTACCTAAAATGTCTATTTCCGTGACCTCTATGACCGTTCTTTCACTTACTTCAATATTCTCTTGAAAGGTGAGGTAGGAAGACCAACCTGTTTGCAAATAAAAACTGTTTTTCTTAAGAGGAAGATTATACCTTAGGTTAAGAGGAATATCTAAGTTCAAAAGGTTTATGCTTTGTTTATTTGTTGTGGTTTCAACCTCACTGGTAAACCCGCCCGCCGCAACAAAACTTTGTTCATTGGACAAACTTATACTATTAAAAATGGCCCCTGTATTTATCGAGAAACTGGATGATTTAATGGGAATGTCCACATTTATTCCACCTCCTAAATTGGTAGATGTTGAAGATGTTTCGCTTCCATTGTTGGATCCATAACCAGGCACAAATTGAAGTCCTATCTCCACAGGTTACTTTATCTTAATGTCATCTAGGTCGTTCTCTTCGGATAACGGGAAAGCCAAGTCTTTATCTGAATTCAACGCCTTGGGTCTAGGTATTACTTTTTGGAGAGGCTCCGTTTGGGAACTAACTGTAAAAAGCACTGGACCAAAGCCCTTAACACCCTTTACCTTATCAGCATTGATTTGAACTATTTGATTTTTGGCGTCTTTTTTTTCCGTGCCCGTATTTCTTTTGTCTTCCTGCCAGACATGGGCAACCTGGTGCGTATTTGTTGGACTGTCCTTAGTTTTTTGTTCTATGTCCTTGACTTTACTTACAGCTGGGTCACCGAAAACCGGGGTACCCACAAAAGGCCTTACATCTTTTTCTTTGGTCAATTTTATATCTCCAGGATCTGTGAATTGCTCTTTCCATTCAAATTGAAAACCTATTGAAATCAATAGCAATACCAGAGAAACTGCACCTACAAAATACCAAATGAAACCTCGATTTTTCTTTTTTTCTTTTTGCGCGGAAAAATGTTCCCAGGCTCCATCCTCATACTCAAAAGAGTGTTCGGATATCTCATCCTTGATTTTCTTTGCCAGTATTTTGTCAAATTCCTTCTCCATTTATCATTTCCAATGTTCTGAAGCAATACTTCTTAGGGATGTTTTTGCCCTTGCCAGATAGGTTCTTGAAGAACTTTCCCCAATGTCCAATAAATCGGCGATCTCTTTATGCTTGTAGCCTTCCACTTCATAGAGATTAAAGACAATTCTTAGAATTTCAGGAAGTTTACCTAACATATGATAAATCTCTTGTACCGTCAAAGTATCCACTAAATCTGTGGAAGGTAATTCTAAGGTCGGTTGTGCAATATCCAAGTGGTTCATAAATTTTTTATTCTTTCTTAGTTCGTCAATCGAACAATTGATGGCAATTCGTCTTAGCCAACCTTTAAACGGAAGCCCGATATCGTAGCTGGCAATACTATCAAAAACCTTGATAAATACATCATTCACAACTTCCTGCGCCACATTCTTATCTTTACAATATGCTAGACAAACTGCCATTATATAGCCATAATATTTTTTGTACAGCAGTTCTTGATGTTTTACTGACTTTTTTTTGCAACCATCGACAATCTCAGTTTCAGTATTGGTTGATTCCGCATTTTGTTTGGATTTTTGTTTTCCTTCAATCGGAATCGGCACAGCTATGTTAATATCCTTCGTTATTTTCAATGGTATGTTCTAAGGTTGAGATGTGATGATTTTTTACATTCTGCAGTGAAAAAATCATTAAGACATTACTTTCTCTAGTTGATATCATCCATCCCGACAAAAGTTCCAGGTATGCTGTAATCCATGGCCCTTTGGTGATGCCCACCTATATCTCTTCGAAAAATTGAATCCCTTTTTGTACAAGAATCAAATTGCATTTATCAAAAAAGCGGACTTCTAAAGAGAATTTTGGAAACTAAACAAGTAATTCAATGGATGTACTTGTCTTTTGCATCAAACACTTTCAAAAACAAATCTCATGTCGCAACAAAACATTCCTATTTCGTTTCGTATAACATCGGTACGGATAGTTTTTGAAAAACGCTACAACTAAAGGTTGAATTTCATCGGAATCGCCAAGTCGTATTTTAATTTAAAACGGCCGTAAATCTAGTATCACCAATATGGGGGGACATGTGAAAAATTCACAATTTCATTGAAAATCATTAAAACAGGGTACTTCCATAGTTTTTTGAACCCTGGTAATCATTGTATTACGATCAGTTGACCAATCCATTGAAGAATAATTAAATAGACGCCTAGTATACCTAAAAAGATGTACCGCTACCTAGCCAAAGGGTTGGAGTCCGACCAGCGTAAGAAGTCCTTTTTACTTTTTCTATTCCTAACGGGCCGTGCAATAATAAGAGGGAGAAACACCGTGGATTTTTTTGAAGAGCTTACTAAAAACGGAATAGTCCGAAAATCCAAATAACAAAGCGACATCATTTACTGAAAAGTTTCCGTTCTGTAAATAGTCTATCGATTTATTAATTTTCAAAAAATTAGTGTATTGGTGAGGGGTTTTACCATAAACCCTTTTAAATGAATCATATAAATGATGCTTTGAAAGTGCTGAAACCGTAGATATATCGCTCAAAGAAATTATTTTCATCAGGTTATCATGTATAAACTCTTCAGCAACGGAAAGTCTTTTTAAGGTTTCTATTTGGGTGGTTCTTTTTTTTGCATTCACTTTTTTTGAAAGAAAGAGTATTTCATTAGTATCAATAAACAATGCTTTTAATACTTCAATGGTCATTTCCAATGGTGACAACCAATTAAAGTCTTGTAAATGACTTCTTTCGTGTATGGACCGCAGTGTCCGCCCTGTTATAAATTGGTTGGCGCTCAGCGAATTCTCTAAATAAAAAAAATCCCCATCAATCTGATTGAAGGGGTTATCTAGCAGCTGCCTTTCGGAGGCAACCGCATAAAAGTTGAATCTCTTTCTCATTTCATTTGATACCACCAAGCTTAAAACATCTAGATCATCATTTAAGTTATTTTGATAATTCCAGCCGCAGTCGGCATTAACCACAACAAATCTGTCGTCTTTGACTTTAATCTTCTTTTTGGTTCCACTTTGCCAGGTAAGTTGTCCACTACCCTGCTTTATGAACGTAATGGTCAAGCTGTTGTTAAGGTACGTGTAACTTTTCAATGGTGTCACAAACCGCATCATATAGTTTACGCCATCTACAAATTCAGGTATTTCCGTGAGGTACCTTTTGCTAAAGTGATCGTAATATGTGTTGTTAAACCGGTTTTCCATTCTAAACTAAAACTTACTATTCAAACAGCAGTAGCATTTTTTGAGCGTGGATGTATTAAAACAAAGTACTTTAAATTGAGACCCATTTTGTGTCCTCACTTTGAAATCTGAATAAATTCTTGCTCAATCTCAATTGTTTCTATTATGGAAGTTTGTATTTAACAATATGATTGGTCAAATCTCCTCCCAGATAAAGAAATCCATTGCTTTCTTCCACTGAACTTGCTTCTGAAACCCATTTGCCCGAAGTATCATAATATGTTTTGATTATCTCACCAGATTCAGATAAGTGCATAACCATTCCGTAGGGTGCATTTTGGGGTTGTAACCATTGGGGAAGGCCAAATACTATCTTTTTCATGAAAGGACTTGGGTGTATTTTGTCCAAGTTTTTATCTCTGTAAGTGGAAAATCCTATCCAAAAACTCCCATCAGGTCTACGTGATATTCCGTTGGGAAATCCGGGAAGATTGTCGATGAAAATGTCCGTTTCGCCTTTTTTCTTACCCTTTAACCAATAGCGAAGCACGCGATATGTGGTTAATTCTACCATAAGAACAAAGTCGTCGTTCTTGGAGACTGCCACGCCATTTGCGAAAAGAGCCCCATCTATTAAGGTTTCTACTTTTTTCGTTTTCGGGTCATACCTAAAGAGTCCTCCATCTGGCTTGGATTCCAAAATTATCTTCATCACATTTTCCAAACTGAATCTCATGGTTGAAGATGTATTTGAGAAATAAATGAGCCCATCACTTGCTATATCGACATCATTGGGAATTAAAAAATCTCTTCCTTTTTCGTCTTTACTTGCCAGAACGCTGAGCTGACCCTTTTTATCAATGCTTGTAAGCCCACGTTTGGAATCACAGGCTATTAAGTTCCCGTTGTTGTCAAATGCAAGTCCCGTTATCCATGACTTTGTATTACAAAACACAGTATGCTTTCTATTGGTGCCGATTTTAAGGATTAAGCCTGTATTAAAATCATTTTTGCCGTGTACCCCTGAAAATATATTTCCATCTTCGTCAATGGCGATGTCCTCTGGTCCTTGCCATCCGTTCAAATCAATTTTGTTTGAAGACTGCAACAATGAGTTCTCAGCGAGAACCCCATTTAAATCTGGACTTTCAAGAGGTGTCCAAGCTACCGGTTGAATTGAAACATATGTCTTTATTGACCAAAAAGTAAAAACCAAGAGCAATAAAACTCCAAAAAAGATGAGCACTTTCTTCATTACCAAACTTTAAATTTTAAAACTGGGATAAAGAAAGTGTTACAAATTCAAATAAAAATTCACATTTGTTAAGAAAAGGGAACCTGTTTTCTAATTCGACTTAACGATTGAGGCGCTATCCCCAAATAACTGGCAATATGATGTAGGGGCACTTGTTGGACTATCCTTTTTTCATGGGATATCAAAAAATCCAAATAGCGCTCTCTGGCACTTTTAGTCTGCATTTTATAAATTCTATCAATTACGCGGAGGTAGTTTTTTTCGGCAAGTATTCTTCCAATTTTTTCCAATTGAGAGGATTGTTGATAAAGTCCATATAAAGCTTCATACGAAATCCTAAGTGCACAAGAATCTTCCATAACTTCCAAATATTCAAAAGATGGACTTTGGGATATAAAACTTGCGTAGCAAGTTATAAACTGGGAATCACTTGCAAAATAGGTGTTAATTTCCTCCCCATCTTCTATGTGATAGGACCGAAAGAGACCATGTTCAATGAAATACAGATGCCTCGCTGTTTGATTTTCCGAAACCAGTATCGTTTTACGTTCCAACCGTTGTGTTTCAAAACCATCTTTTAAACGCTTCCAATCATCAGTATTTAGTTCTATATGCTCTTTGAGAACTCTTTCAAGATTTTCCATGATCAAGAAACATTAGGTTTCGTAAACATAAAGACCCTTAAACAAAAGAATCAGTTCTATTACGTTAAAACACTACCTATTTAGACATAAACATCTTAAAAACAGTGTTTTGTATTTTATCTCGTTCGATTTTAGGTCCTTGGGCACACCATTATCAATTTAGATAAAAGAACTTTTTATGACTTATATTTGGTAGATAAATCAAAATTGGACATATTACATCCCAGCTTATTCA
>NZ_CAKZYF010000206.1 GCF_937884665.1 uncultured Allomuricauda sp.
GGGCAACGAATCAATTTGATTTTCAGCCAAGTGTAGCACTTTTAAATTTTTAAGGGATACAACTTTTTTCGGAAAGGATGTAAATTTATTGATACGCAATGTCAATTCTTCTAATTTTTGCAATTTTCCAATTTCTTTGGGTATGGAGCTGAATTGATTGGCTCCCAAATCCAATTCCTTTAAATTAACGAGATTCCAAATTTCTTCCGGTAGTTCACTGATTTGATTATCAAATAAATCCAATATATTTAAGTTTCTTAGATACCCCACACTTTTCGGGAGATGGGTAAGTCGGGCTTGGCTAAAGGTCACATAGTTCCAACACAGCATTTCCTCCAGTTCAAATCCACCATATTCAAACAATGTTTCTCCTAGGTCTTCCAATTCTTCAATAATTGCTTGAAGTTTGGGGTTGGTTTGCCCTATTTGTAAAGCTTGTAGGATTTTATCTTCATCTTTGCTGTATAAGAGCTTTTCAAATTGTTTTTCCATTACTATTCGAATTTTTCATGTTGTAGTCATTTATTTTAAAAATTGTTTTTGATTCTATCAGTAAGTGAAATTCTTCCGCTTGATTGAAAAAACGTTACGCGCGCTACTTCCAAGCCCGTTTTCCATACAAATGAAAGAAACGATAACGTACTTCGTTTTTGTTTTGCCAAAACTGAAGAACCCTCAGATAAGGCTGCTGAAATACTAAATAAAATCTGGAGGTTGGTTTTTAAAGTTGCTTCTTAACTACTTTGAACAGTTGAACGATTTCGTCCAAAGGGAGTTTGAAGTCATTAAACTCAGGTGAGGTCCTAAAATTAGTGCAAGTTATATTTTTTTTGTTTGTGTCAACCTCAGTTATCTTTTTGCAGGTAATCCTGTCACACAGGACCAATACCATTGTTTGATCCAGAAATAGCTCTGGGTTCCTTAACACCTCTTTTGCAGTATGCTCTACTCCAAGTACTATGGATTTATTCGGGATGGATTGAATCGTACCGTCATTCATGGAATCCCCAGAGATTTCAAAGGCAAGATAAGAACTATCATATAGCGTCTCCAGAACAAAACCAGTTTTCATGGTATCCTCAGGTTCTTCGCTGCTATTCATACTTTTAGCGTACTCTTCTTGTGTTTCAGCTAGAAGTAAGCGTACCAACATAAAAGTTTTGCCAAAATCCAAAGGGTAGCATCGGCTTCCAAAATGATCAAAAGGTTTTTGATTACCGTAGGTTAGTTCTTCCTCATTTAACTCACGAATCTGCAATTCAATAACACTAATTTCAAAGTAGGAGGCTATTTTAGCTAATCTCTTGCTGGGAATATTGGCACCCTTTTTCTCGTAGGTTTGAATGGTACGCAGGCTAACCCCTACGGCTTTAGCTAAATGGGTTTGGTTTACTCCTTTCTTCTTTCGAAGTTCCTTAATTATTTGCATGCTCTTTAAATCTGAAATATTTTTTCATATATTTGAGGAGGTGCAGTATTTATGTATATTTCTGTAATTGGGTTACAGGCCAAATATAGAAAATACAATTCTATTGCCTAAAAAGCTCCTTTAAAACCCAAATCGCATGAAAACAGTAGAAAACTTAGGTTTCATTATCAATAGTGAATCCATTTTTAAGAAAGAGGATTTTGGCAAACCCATCAGCGAATCACTTTCCCAGATCATTAGAAGAAACGTTTCCAAAGATGATTACGCGAACGTTGCCATTAAGAGCAACGTTAGTTTTTCAACTATCAGGGATGTGGTTTATCGAACCAACAGTCTTACCCGGGCGAACGCAAGGGCAATTTCGTTCTTGATCTATGCTGCTTTTGAAAATTCCATTGCCACCAAGTTACAGGCGGAGGGCGATACCTTGTTTTTGGATCGCTTACTTCAGATTTAGACGCATCAGCCAATCTGTTTGCGCTTCCTTACCCATAAAAAAGGTATGTTCTCCAAACTTCTGGAATCCATTTTTTTGGTAAAAATGTATCGCTTTGCTGTTCTTTTCCCAGACCCCTAGCCAGATGTAGTGAACCTGACTTTCTTCTCTTACCAATGTGATCGCGCTGTCCAGCATCCATTGCCCCAATTTTTGACCTTGGTATTTTTCCAACAGATAGATTCGTTGCAGCTCCATTGCATTCTCATCCTTTAAATCGGTTTGGGCCTCGGACCTATTCAATTTGAAGTATCCTACCAACGCATCCTCTTGATACGCCAACCAAAATTGGGAATTTTTATTCTGCAATTGATCGCGTAGTTTTTCTTTAGTGAAGGCAAACGCCATATATTCCTGAAAATATATTGGGTCGTTGTCTTTTTCAAAAGTGGCGATGAAGGTTTCTTTTGAAATGGTATGCAAAATATCCAAATGGGATGCCCCACATTGTTGTAGTTTACGCTTCATATCTGTTCAAATTAGCCAAAAAAAAAGCTAACGAAAACGTTAGCCTTTGATTTTTTATCTAATCTGGTCCGTTACAGCATAAAAAGCTTTTTGATAAGCAGCATAAAACCGGTTAAAAAATCATTTCGGTACACTTGTACAGTGTCTTCCGTTGCAGTGGTGTTTAGTCTGGATGCCATGGTAAAAATTTAGGATTACAATTTGTCGAAAAAATCAATAACTTCAAAGTTATTTTTTGTTTTATTCGCAATAAAATGATTGTTGTGTAGCTACTGGTTTTTGTGGTGTACCGTGTTAAGGTGTTTTAAAGGGCCATTTGTGGTATTTCTCCTTCAATCATCAATTCTCCTTCGGTTGCTGCAGCAATTTCATCGACACTTACTCCCGGAGCTCTTTCCAGAAGTTTAAATCCATAAGAAGTTATCTCCAAGACAGCGAGATTGGTCACTATTTTTTTTACGCATTTTACACCTGTCAAGGGCAAGGTGCATTTTTGTAATAGTTTTGATTTTCCTGCTTTGTTGGTATGCATCATGGCCACGATAATGTTCTCTGCCGAGGCCACCAAATCCATGGCACCTCCCATGCCCTTGACCATTTTTCCGGGAATCTTCCAGTTTGCGATATCTCCATTTTCCGCAACCTCCATGGCCCCCAAAATGGTGAGGTCCACATGCTGCCCGCGAATCATTCCAAAACTTGTCGCTGAATCAAAAAAGGAGGCACCCGGCAAAGTGGTTATCGTTTGTTTACCGGCGTTGATGATATCGGCGTCTTCGTCCCCTTCGTAGGGAAAGGGACCCATGCCCAAGACACCATTTTCGCTTTGGAACTCCACATTAATGTCGTCTCGAACAAAATTGGCCACCAAAGTGGGAATGCCAATGCCCAGATTGACATAGTAACCGTCCTTTACTTCTTTTGCTATGCGTTTTGCTATTCCGTTTTTATCTAACATAATTAATTTGCCAATGCCGTAAATTATATAATGAGCAAATGCTCTATTTCTTTAAACCTTTTTTACTTGTGCTTATAATTTTTCCTAGAATGAGACTTATTTCATCTGCGTTCTTTTTCAAATTCTCTTCAAATGGATATGTATTTGACCTATCACATAATTCTAGCCAATATTTTGTTTCCTCCAATTCTTTTGCAGCTATTTTAAGCTTGTGTATAAAATCAGCTCTACTTTCTGCATTTTGCGCCTCACGAATATTTGCGCCTATACTCGTGCCTGATTTAAGTAGTTGTTTTGAAATAACATACTTTCTTCTTTGTTCTAGAAGCTCACAAAAGTCTATGATTTTAAGTGCAAAAAAGGTTGATTTTTCTACAATAATATTACTTCTTCCCTGCATTTATTTAAACGTTTGCCCATTAATTCATCTGCTTCGGACGGTTCGTTGCTCGATTCTCTTCTCATAGTGTTCGCCTTGAAAGATCCGTTGTACGAATATGCCAGATATATGGATTTCGTTGGGGTCCAAACTACCTACCGGCATTAATTCTTCCACTTCAGCCACCGTGATTTTCGCCGCACCGCACATACAGGGATTGAAATTTCGGGCCGTCCCCTTAAAAATCAGATTGCCCGCTTCGTCTCCCTTCCAGGCCTTTACAAAGGAAAAGTCGGCTTTAAATGCTGGTTCCAAAACATACATCTTTCCATCAAACTCACGGGTTTCTTTTCCCTCTGCCACTTCTGTGCCGTAGCCTGCCGGGGTATAGAAGGCGGGGAATCCTGATTGTGCCGCCCGACATTTTTCCGCCAGCGTGCCTTGTGGTGTCAATTCGACTTCCAGTTCGCCACTCAACATTTGTCGTTCAAATTCATCATTTTCTCCTACATAAGAAGAAATCATTTTCTTTATCTGCTTGTGTTGTAGCAGCAATCCTAATCCGAAGTCGTCCACCCCGGCGTTATTGGATATACAAATGATATCTTTTATTCCCAAATTTACCAGCTGGGCAATGGCATTCTCCGGAATACCACACAAACCAAAACCTCCTAGCATAAAGGTCATGCCATCCTTAACCCCCTTTAGGGCCTCCTCAACATTGGGAACTGTTTTTTTTATCATACCACCTCATTTTTAATCGGTTTGAAAATACGACTTAAATAAAAAAGCCCCAAGCTATTTCAAGCTTGGGGCACCTACTTTGTATGTGATGCACTAGAAGTCCAGTTCCAAATCGTCTTCTGTATCCAGCTCTTTTTGGATATCTTTCAGCACCTTGGTACAATCTACGTTAATGGACAGATCTTCCGGCTCTTCGAACGCTCCTTTTGATATTTCCAAGTCCTCATTGGCATAATTTTTTTTCATATACAGGCCCCAGATAGGTAAGGCCATAGAAGCCCCCTGTCCGTAGGTCAACGTCCGGAAGTGCGCTGCCCTGTCTTCACCCCCGACCCAGACTCCGGTAACCAGATTGGGCACCATACCCATAAACCAGCCGTCACTTTGATTCTGGGTGGTCCCCGTTTTTCCTGCAATGGGATTCGTTAGTTCATAAGGATATCCTGTAATGATTTCTTTATAGACCTTATTATTTTTATTGAAGGAATGCCTTAACCTGCCTCCTGAACCATATTGGGTAACGCCTTCCATGAGATTGACCATGGCGAAGGCCACATCCTTGCTCAATACGTCTTTGGTCTCTGGACGGTATTCATAAAGCACGGTACCATTTTTATCTTCTATTCGGGTCACCATAACAGGTTTTACGTATACCCCTTGATTGGCAAAAGTACCATAGGCGCCGACCATTTCATATACGTTAAAATCTGGTGTTCCCAATGCGATTGAAGGCACTTCAGGAATTTCACGGGTAAGACCCATACTTTTGGCAATATTAGATACAGAACCAGGGCCCACTTTATCGATCAACTGTGCGGTAATCGTATTTATAGAATTGGCCAAGGCTTTTTTCAAGGTCAAGTTTTCACCAGAATATTTACCATCTGAGTTCTTTGGGCACCACGCATCCGGATTGCCGTGCTTTAAAGGCTCAATACAATATTGATTGTCGGGAAGGGAATCACAGGGGGAATAGCGCAATTGATCAATGGCCGCAGCGTATACAAATGGTTTAAAGGTTGATCCTGCCTGGCGCGCACCTTGAATTACATTATCATATTGGAAATGTTTGTAGTCCACGCCGCCCACCCACGCTTTCACATGCCCAGTTTGGGGTTCCATGGACATCATGGCCGTGCGTAAAAATGTTTTGTAATATCGGATGGAATCCAAAGGGGTCATTATGGTATCTTTTTCAAAAGAATCACTCTCCCAGTCAAAAACTGTCATTTCTGTCTTTTTTTGGAACGAGGCCCGGATTTCATTTTCCGAAATTCCTTGCCGTTTCATAGCCCGCCATCTCGCAGAAACCTTCATGGCGCGTTCCATAATAAGGTCAATTTCCTTGGAAGTCAACTCCAAAAAGGGAGCTGTTGGATTTCTTTCTGGGGTGTTTTGCTTAAAAAACGCCGTCTGCAGCTTTCCCATGTGCTCCTGTACGGCTTCCTCTGCATTTTTTTGCATTCGGGAGTCCACGGTGGTATACACTTTTAGTCCGTCTAGATAAATGTTGTACTTCTCTCCGTTGGGTTTCGGGTTTTCCTCAATCCATTGGTTCAAAAAGCGCTGTAGGTACATTCGGAAATAGGTGGCCAATCCTTCTCTATGGGATTCTGGATTGAAATTGATATCCATCTTCAACGCTTGCAGGGAATCTTTTTCCGCTTCGGAAATATATCCGTATTTGGCCATTTGGCCCAGTACAGTATTTCTCCGATTCAATACCAATTCTTCCCTTCGAATGGGATTGTAGAGCGAAGAGTTTTTAAGCATCCCTACCAAAACAGCTGATTCTTCTGTTCTCAAATCCGAAGGTTCTTTACCAAAATAAATCCGTGCTGCAGAGCGGATTCCATCGGCATTGTAATTAAAATCATACAGATTGAGGTACATCTGAACGATTTCCTCTTTGGTGTATTGCCTTTCCAAACGGGTGGCTATCACCCATTCTTTTACTTTTTGGATAATTCGGCCCACACCGCCAGAAGGTTGTTTTGTAAAAAGCAATTTGGACAGCTGTTGTGAGATGGTGCTCGCCCCGCCCCGTTTGCCCAGAAAAGCAAGTGCCCTCAAAGTTCCACGGGCATCAATACCAGAATGTTGATAGTATCTGGCATCTTCCGTAGCTACCAAGGCATGGACCAAATTTTCCGGGAGTTCGTTGAATGCCACTGGCGTCCGATTGTCATCCAAATAGAATTTTCCCAAAGTTTCATCATCCGAAGAAATAATTTCGGTAGCCAAATTGGTGTTGGGGTTTTCCAGGTGCTCGAAAGTGGGCATGGCCCCAAACACACCCCAAGACGCCAAGAGAAAAAGCAGGAGCGTAGCCAGGACTCCAATCCCAAAGAGCATCCAGAACCACTTGATAAACTTTCCAAAACCTTTGGGTTGATTTTTTATTGTTTTTTTCGCCATTATCGGGAGATTTTTTCAATTTCCAGGCCAACATCTGTAATGCCATTTAAGACTGTAATGCCCTGGACATCGCCATTTTTTCGCATTGCGTGATTTATTCTTATGGTATATACGCCAGAATCGGGCAAAACGATGCTTTCCTTGTACCACAATTTGTTCTCCTTGACACTCCCTAGCCCCTTGCCCAGCCAATTTCCGTTAGGTTCGGCCATAAGATATTCCAAAGTGTCTTTTTGCGTATTTCCACTAGGGAACTCCAGCTCAGTGATTAAAAAAAGGTTGCTGAAGGGATAGCTATTGTCATTTCTAATATGCAAATACAGGTTGCGCGGTTGAAGGGAATTCTCTTTGGAAAATTGAAAATTTATAGGTTGGTCAATGGCCCATTCCCCTTTTTTCAGCGTTTGATACTCTGAGAATTCCAAATCCGGGGTACAGGAAAAAAAGCTCAGAAAAAGACAGAGACCACAAAGAATTGGGTTACGCATTGGAAGCCGATTTGGGTTTGTTCTTTCGTTTTTTCTTGTTCCGTTTTTTTCTCTTTTTGGGTCTGTCAAATCGATTTAAGCTATCCTGGCCCACCACGTTTTCAAAGACCATTTTTTCATCTTCTAAGTTTTCCTGGGCATATTCTTCCAAGCTTGTAATTTTCTCGTTCTTCCGGTTGAGCTCCAAAATTTCATGAACTTGGGCTTTGTTGAGGGCGTGCCACATAGAAGGGTCATCCCGATACGAAAACCAGAGGGTCTCTTTAAAAATATCTGCTTTTTGGCAAAACGCAACACCTCTTTGGGTTTGAAGCTTGCTGTCTTGGGATGGAAAATCTTTTAAGGCTTCCAAGTACATGTCCAGTTCATAATTCAGGCAGCATTTTAGTTTTCCGCACTGGCCCGCCAACTTTTGGGGATTTAAGGCAAGTTGCTGATATCTTGCCGAAGCGGTGCTCACCGACCTAAAATCGGTCAACCATGTGGAACAGCACAGTTCCCTACCACAGGAACCGATACCGCCCAAACGCTGTGCTTCTTGTCGATACCCTATTTGACGCATCTCGATTCGGATACCGAAGGCCTTGGCCATATCCTTGATGAGTTGTCTAAAATCAACCCTATCTTCCGCCGTATAATAAAAAGTGGCCTTTGAACCATCTCCTTGAAACTCGACATCACTTAGTTTCATCTGCAAATTCAACGAGATGGCAATTTCACGAGATCTTTTTTTGATTTCTTCTTCTTTGTTCCTGCACTTTTGCCAAATATCAATATCCCGTTGTGATGCTTTTCGATAAATTTTAGGGATGGTCCTGTCCTCCTGGTTCGCTTTCTTTTTCTTCATCTGCACCCGGACCAACTCTCCTGTGAGTGTGACCGTTCCCACATCATGTCCCGATTTAGCTTGTGTTGCCACAACATCCCCAATTATCAAAGGGAGGTTTTCCGAATTTCTGAAGAATTCCTTTCTACTGTTTTTAAAACGTACCTCAACAAATTCGAATGGCCTTTGACCATTGGGCAGCGACATATTTGAAAGCCAATCGAAAACGGTGAGCTTGTTACAACCATCAGTGCCGCAAGTCCCATTGTTCTTGCAGCCACGCGGTTGTCCAGCCACACCGGTTGAACAACTGCTACATGCCATATTTAATATCTTGATTTAAAGAAGTTTAAGAAACTTCCTTAAAAAAGGTTCATAGAATAACTTAATGTAAATATAGGATAATTTGTAGCAGCGTGGAAATGTTATTTCTTGTACTTAAGTACTTCTGAGCGGCCTTTTTTGAATATTTTATTGCTTACCACCTTTCCTTTTCTCAAAGCTTTCTGCTTGTCAACGGGCAGTTGATGAATCTTTTTACATTCCTCGGAACAGCAATTATCCATGGTCTCTGCACACTTCTTACATTGTATAAATAACAGGTGGCAGGCCTCGTTGGCACAGTTCACATGGGTATCGCAGGGCTCGCCGCATTGATGGCAGTTGGAAATAATATCATCAGAAATACGCTCCCCACGCCTATGGTCAAAAACAAAGTTTTTGCCTAAAAACTTGTTTTCCAGATTTTGCGCTTTCACCTGTCGGGTATATTCAATAATGCCCCCTTCCAACTGATATACGTTTTTAAATCCTTTGTGCTTGTAATAGGCACTTGCCTTCTCACATCGAATACCCCCAGTACAGTACATGACCAGTTTTTTATCTTCTTTGTGTTCGCTTAAATCCTTTTCAATGATGTCCAAGGAGTCCCGGAACGTATCTACATCTGGGGTAATGGCATTTTTAAAATGGCCTATTTCACTTTCATAATGATTGCGCATATCCACCAAAATTGTATCGGGCTCATCAATTAAGCTATTGAACGCTGCGGCCCCTAGGTGGATTCCTTTGTTGGTGACATCGAACGTGTCATCTTCCAAACCATCTGCAACTATCTTATTCCTGACCTTTACTTTGAGTTTTAAGAAGGATTTGTTGTCGTGCTCAATGGCGATATTCAATCGGACGTTCTTCAAAAAAGAAATGCTGTCCAAGTGTTTTTTGAAGGTTTCAAAGTTCTCCGCTGGAACAGAAAGTTGGGCATTAATGCCCTCATGTGCCACATAGATGCGTCCTAGAACATCCAAAGCGTTCCAATGTACAAAGAGATGATTTCTAAAAATTTCCGTATTGCCAAGACGTGCGTATTTGTAGAAAGAGATAGTGAGCCGGTCCTTTCCTGCCGCCTCAATAAGCTTTTCCCTCTCCTTCGCACTTAGCGTATTGTACAGTTGCATGCTATACCAATGATTAAGTTGAAGAGAATCCAATAAATTTCGGCAAAGGTAAAAAAGAAAAAGACTCCTTAATCCAAGGAGCCTTTACACATCGTTTCTTTCCATAGCGCAATTTCTCCCGGCTGCATTACGACATGCAAATTGCGAATGACCTGTTCGCCCAATGTTTATTTTTAGTTAGCACCTATAAGATAACATATTTTTAAAAAGGTTGCGTGACCGTTGTTCATGAAAAAAGAAATGGTAATTTAGCCTGTTAAATACCGAACTTATGAGCAGTGAGAAAGAAGCCAAACTTAAGGCACTAAAATTGACCCTGGACAAGCTGGACAAAACCTATGGCAAGGGCGCCGTGATGAAGATGGGAGACAGTGTGGTTGAAGATGTTGAGGTCATCCCTTCAGGATCCTTGGGTTTGGATATTGCTTTGGGCGTTGGGGGATATCCCAGGGGTCGGGTTATCGAAATCTATGGTCCTGAATCTTCTGGAAAGACCACGCTTACCTTACATGCCATAGCAGAAGCCCAAAAGAATGGTGGAATCGCCGCTTTTATTGATGCAGAACACGCCTTCGACCGTTTTTATGCCCAAAAACTGGGAGTGGATATTGATAATTTGATCATTTCCCAGCCTGACCACGGGGAACAGGCTTTGGAGATTGCCGATAATTTGATACGCTCGGGAGCCATAGATATTGTTATTGTGGATTCGGTGGCAGCCCTTACCCCGAAAAGTGAAATTGAAGGGGAAATGGGAGATTCAAAAATGGGGCTCCATGCCAGATTGATGTCCCAAGCATTGCGTAAACTCACCTCTACCATCAGCAAGACCAACTGTACCGTGGTTTTTATCAACCAACTACGGGAAAAAATCGGAGTCATGTTCGGAAATCCTGAGACCACTACCGGAGGAAACGCCCTCAAATTTTATGCGTCGGTCCGATTGGATATTCGCCGTTCCACCCAAATCAAGGACACCGACGGTAACGTTCAAGGCAACAAAACCCGGGTAAAAGTGGTGAAGAATAAAGTAGCCCCTCCTTTTAAAACCGCTGAATTTGATATTATGTATGGCGAAGGGGTATCTAAAGTCGGGGAAGTTTTGGATTTGGGGGTCGCTTATGAAATTGTGAAAAAAAGTGGGTCATGGTTTAGTTATGGAGACACCAAGTTGGGCCAAGGAAGAGATGCCGTGAAAGCACTCCTGGCCGATAATCCCGAACTTTCTGAGGAATTGGAAGCCAAAATAAAAGAGGCCATCGCGACCGTAAATGCATAATACGGCCTACTAATTTTCCAAAATTTCCGTATTTGCTTCAGCAAACGCAACCCTTGAATACCTTGCACATCTACCTAATAAAGAATTTCAATGATGAAAAAGGTTGTATTAGGCTGTCTTTTTTGTGTTTTGTGTATTCCACTCTCTTCTTGTGACACCGATGACGGGCCAAATTTTCACTTTACCACACTATCTGTGGTAGAGGCCAACGTTCCCGAATCTTTTCAATTAAATCAGAGTTACAATATTGAAGTCATCTATCGAAGGCCGGACAGTTGTACCTTCTTTGAAGGTTTTGATGTGGCCAAACCCGAAGAGACGGAAAGAAACATCACCGTGATAGGGTCGGTATTTACCGACGACGATGCATGTGCACAATTGACAGAAGAAGTTTCAGCGCGCTTCCAATTCAATGTTATCTTTACCGGAACATATCGGTTTAGATTTTATACAGGACAAGATGAATTTGGAGACGCCACTTTTTTGGAATACACTGTTCCAGTGGAAGACACAAACTGACAACACCAACAATCCAAAAATGACCAACATTTGGATCTTGAGGAACTAATACATAATTGTAAAAGCGGAAAACGTACGGCCCAAGCTGAATTATACCGGAAATATTCCGGGGTGTTGTTCGGTATGTGCCTGAAGTATTCACGAAATAAAATCGAAGCAGAGGATAATCTGCATGATAGTTTTATAACAATTTTCGCCAAGATTGAGCAATATAACTTTAAAGGTTCTTTTGAAGGTTGGATTAAGCGGGTTGCCATAAATACAGTACTTCAAAAGTATCGCAAGGAGCAATACATGGATGTTGTTTCCGAAAATCTGGGCGAGGATACCATAGAACTGGATACCGAAGAATTGGATGTAAGTCTTTCTACCTTGTTGGGGCATATTCAAGACCTCCCCAATAAATATCGAATTACATTCAATTTATATGTGCTCGATGGGTACAGTCATAAAGAAATCAGTGAGATGCTGGGGACATCCACTGGAACCTCGAAATCCAATCTGGCCAGGGCCAAAATGATTTTGAGAGAAAAAATAAAAAAAGAAAATATAAACATTGCTTAAAGAATTTAGTAATGGGGAAAAAGAATTTAGAGCAATTGTTCAAGGATACTTTCCAAGACTTTCAGGAGTTGCCTGACGAAAGGGTCTGGAATTCCATTGAAGCGACCTTGGACAAAAAGAAACAGAAAAAACGGGTTATCCCAATTTGGTGGCAACTTGGTGGAGTGGCAGCGTTGTTCGCAATCTTATTTTTTGCGATCAATTCTCCTTTAGAGAATGGGGAAAACCAAAATACCAACATTCCAAACAAAGTAAGTGTTACAGATTCTGAGGACACCGAGTTACTGCAAGAAGATATCCCTAAGGAAACCATTGAGGTGACCGATGTTCAATCTGACCCTACACGAATTGATAAGGTAAAGGAACCTTCTTCGGGCAAAAATAAGGAGGCAGCTACTGATTCTTATGCCACTTCCAACGAATCATATCAATCCCAGCGAACACCTCAAAAGCAGAACCCTGATAATGGAATGCCCAAAAATGTACCCAATACTGTACTTGCGCAAAACGACGGGATATCCCAGGATATTAAATCCGAAATCCCAAAAAAGCGCGCTGATGTTTTGGAAAATAAAGGAGAAGATGCCATGGCAATCGCTTCAAACGAAGAAGGGAACACTAAAGAGTCTGAAAAGAAGATGAATAATTCAATCCCTTCCGAAGAAAGTGTTACAAAAAATACCGGACAGGAGAACAGTGCCGTTGCCAAAGTAGATGTAACCAATTCAGACGATGAAACAGAATCCCAAGGTAAAAAATCCATTTACGATGCCATTGCGGAACAGAATTCCATTGAGGAAGAAGATGTGATTCTCGCCGAAAATACTTCAAATAAGTGGTCTGTTGGTCCTTCTGTGGCCCCTGTATATTTTTCGGGAAGTGGAGAGGGATCCCCCATTCATTCCAATTTTAGCACCAACTCCAAATCAGGTAACGTTAATTTGAGTTATGGGTTGACGGTAACCTATAATTTGGGCAAAAAGTTAAAAGTACGTTCCGGGGTGCACCGCGTGGATTATGGATATGATACCAACGAAATTGTTTTCTCCTCTTCTTTAGAAGGCTCTACCAATGAATTGATTGACAACATCAATTACTCAGAAACGTCCAGAAATTTGGTCGTGCAAAGTAGCAAACGCCTACCCGATGAGGTAACCGCGGATTCATTCTCAGAGATTCGGTCCGCCGAAAATCCCGCAAGAGATGGAAAAATGGTTCAACAATTGGGATACATTGAAGTTCCTTTAGAACTTAATTATGCACTTGTCGACAAAAAGTTCGGTGTTGACATAATTGGAGGAATCAGTTCGCTGTTTCTCGTTGACAATACTATTTTGTTGGAGTCCTTAGATGAGGCTCTAGTGACTGAAGTAGGTGAAGCCAACAATGCCAACTCCGTTAATTTTAGTACAAATGTGGGTGTTGGTTTTAATTATGAGATTTCTCCGAAAGTTCAATTGAACCTAGAACCCGTATTCAAATATCAGCTCAATACTTTTTCTGAGACCGCAGGACCGTTCAGACCTTTTTCCGTTGGTGTGTACAGTGGCGTAAGTTTCAAATTCTAGGAATATATAAAGAAGTTGGTTAGGAAGATTGTCCCTTAGACAATCGCTAAGCGCCCCGCCCCTAAGAAGGCGGGGTGTTTTTATGATGTCTATTATTTAGTCTTTTACTCATTTAGATACCAATTAGTCTTAACATATAAAGGAAGTACGCACAAAACTAGGATACAAATTGCCTTGTCCGCTAGTTCATTTTTCTAAGCTTCAAGCTCATTTAATATTACAGACCTTACTTCTTTCATCAGTGTGGTTTTATCTTCCTCTTCCAATATCCCTGTTTCAAAGAAATGATGGACTTTGGCCCTAACCGGCCCAGGGCCTCCACTTAAAAAGGTAAATGGGAACCGTTTTTTATTGTCGTAAAAAACAATGGGAACTACCGGAATCTTGTGCGCTATGGCCATCTTAAAGGCCCCTTCCTTAAACTGGTCCAGTATCACAGATTCATCGGGAACCCCACCTTCTGGAAAAATACAGATGCTCAGGCCTTGGTCCAGTCTCTTTTGTGCACGCCGATACACTCCCGTCCTGCTTTTAACATCATTTCGGTCCACGAGGATGCATACCCTTTAGTAAAAAAAACCAAAGACCGGAATTTTAACCAACTCTTTCTTGCCCACAAACACGAAAGGATTTTTACTTACGAGCAACATTAGCATAATATCCAACATGCTGGTATGATTCGCAACCAGCATATAACTCGTATGCTTGCGCAGTTTTTCTTGATAAACAATTTCTGGAAAACACCCCATACCGTATAAAATCGGTTTCGCCCAGAAGTTTCGGGCCAACCAGAAAAAATGTGGATAGGTTTTTTCAGAAAACGTAGTGACCAAAAGTGCCGGGGCAAAGACAAAAATCAAGACAGCCACCAAAATGTAGAACCAAATTCGATACAGCACCTGTCCTATATTTTTTAGTACGCTTTGCACCTTTTCAAATGTAAGCAATACCGTGTGTATTTTTTGAATTCTTTTACCTTTGTCGCTGCACAAAACAAACCATGGCACGAATTTTAACGGGCATTCAGAGTACTGGAACGCCACACCTAGGCAATATTTTGGGTGCGATCATACCGGCCATACAAATGGCAAAGGATCCAGAAAATGAATCTTTTCTGTTCATTGCGGACATGCATTCACTAACTCAGATAAAAGACGGAGAGGAACTGCGGGATAACACCTATGCGACCGCTGCCGCATGGCTGGCCTTTGGCTTGGATATTGAGGAAACCGTTTTTTATCGACAAAGTGATGTACCCCAAGTCACCGAACTGGCCTGGTACTTGAACTGCTTTTTCCCTTACCAACGGCTTACCTTGGCCCATTCATTTAAAGACAAAGCGGACCGTTTGGAAGATGTGAACGCCGGATTGTTCAATTACCCCATGCTCATGGCAGCCGATATTCTATTGTATGACGCCGACGTTGTCCCAGTGGGCAAGGACCAGCTGCAGCATTTGGAAATGACCCGCGACGTGGCCTCCCGTTTTCACCATCAAATGGGCGAGACCTTTGTATTCCCAGAGGCTAGGGTACATCAAGAAACGATGTATGTTCCCGGCACAGATGGCCAGAAGATGAGCAAGAGCAAAGGAAATATCATCGACATTTTCCAAGCCGATAAAAAACTACGCAAGCAGGTGATGGGTATTGTTACGGACAGTACTCCAATGGAAGACCCAAAAGATCCATCCAAAGACAACGTTTTTGCATTGTACAAAATATTGGCCACAGAAGAACAGATTGAAGAGATGAGTGCCAATTACCTGGCCGGGAATTACGGCTATGGCCATGCAAAACAAGCACTGTACGAAATCCTTTTGAACAAGTTTAAAGAGCCGAGGGAAAAATTTGCTTATTACATGGAACATGTAGAAGAAATTGACCAGGCTTTGACCATTGGAGCCGAAAAAGCGCGTAAGGTGGCCAACGCGGTACTGCAAAGGGTGCGCGAGAAGGTGGGGTATTAAAAACAACTTTGCTAAATTAAGGTTAAAACCCATCTGGCCATTTCCATTGGGCTTGAAATATCGTATCTTAAAAAGGATGTCCATAAAAAGTCGATGAGCAGAGCCCTTTTCCATTTTATTTTTGTTCCACTCTTTATCGCTTCGGTAGGTGCGCAAGAAAGCCCTAAGTTCGAAGAAATCTTAGGTAAACTGGCTTCCTACTCAACAAAACAGGCTCCCGAAAAAGTATATGCCCATTTGGACAGGGAGTTCTACAACCAAGGGGACACCGTATGGTTCAAAATCTATTTGGTCGATGGTATTTCACATGTGCCAAGTGACAAGAGCAAAGTAGTATATGTTGAGCTCATGGACCTTCAAAACAATGTAGTGGCCCAACAGAAACTTCTCGTCGAAAATATGGGGGCCAACGGTGATATTGTAATTCCGGAAACATTGGAAAGTGGAAAGTATATGTTTCGAACCTACACCAAGTACATGCTTAACGAAAACGAGCCAAAGCCCTACGTAAAGTACATTTTTATAGGTAATGAAGAACCTGATGGGAAGATAAAAAGTCCTCAGAAAGGCGCGCTGAATAAACCTGTAGTCCATTTTTTTCCCGAAGGCGGTAATCTCGTTTCGGGAATAAACACGGTCTTGGCCATAAAATGCGCAAATCCAACGGGTACCGGGATTTCGGTCAAGGGAAAAATTTTGGACCAAAACAACCAGCTAGTATCCGTGTTTGAAAGTTCCGATTACGGTCTGGCATCCGTTTCGTTCAAACCCAAATTTGGGAATACCTATCGCGCAACCGTGGCCGTTGACGACAGGGAATACAGCTTTCCTGTCCCGGAAACAAGGAAAGAAGGTTATGTCCTAACTGCCAAAAACAACGGTGAAAACCTACTATTAAAAATCAGTACAAGCTATAAAAAAGGCTTGGAAGGGGCCTTTATCCTGGGGCACCTAAGGGGCAAGACTTTTTTCAAGAGAACAATTGATTCAAACCGAAAAACCTATACCGTCAAAATTCTTACGGAGAACATTCGGGACGGTGTTGCACATTTTACACTTTTTACGCGAGAAGGCGAACCCGTTTGCGAGAGACTTCTTTTTGTACATCATACTGAAAATGAAGTGGTGGCATCGGTCAAAACAAACTCCAAAACTTACGGTCCTAGGGAAAAAATAGAGGTGGAACTGGGTTTAACGGACAGAGAAGGAAATCCATTGTATGGAAATTTATCCTCAAGTATCCGTTGGGAAACAGAGCGGTCACTTGACGGAAATACGGGTATTGTAAGCTGGTTACTTTTAGATTCCGAGATAGGACACACTTTTTTGGATTCTGACCTATTTTTTGACAAAATCGGTAACTCCAACAGACATCATCTAGACCTGCTGATGCTCACACATGGTTGGCGAAGATTCGTTTGGAAGGAGCTCTTGCAGAACAAAGTCGGTAAACAGTTGTCCCATGAACCGGAAAAAGGAATAATGATAACCGGCAAAACCACTCGTTTTAACAACCCTTACAGTCCGAGAGAATCTTCCGTGAAACTGAGTATCTTGGGGGAGCCTTTCTTTCAAGGCGAGAACCCTACCGATTCGCAGGGCAGATTTAGTTTCGGCCCTTTCATTTTTTACGATACTATTCATGCATTTGTGCGCGCCAAGTCCCTGGACTATTCAAAAAGAGCAAAGGACAACGAATTGGAGATAGTGCTCAATGGAACCTTTCCAAAGATAAATCCAGAAGAACCTTACCCGGCTGCAATCAAACCATCACTTGAAAAAGAGGTAACAGCACCATTTCCATACAAACCCACAGCACCTTCACAGTTTGGACTTAGTTCGAAGATAACCCGGCTGAAGGGAGTAACCGTGAAAGCCAGAAAAAAGACAAGAAAAGAAATTATCGATGAAGAAATCAGAAAGTTTACAATTTACGCTGAACCTAGTAATCGTGTATTCAGGGATTCCACTTTTGGGATAGCCGCATTGACTATTTTTGATTTGCTGCAAAATGTCCCCGGTGTACGGGTATCCCCAGACCAACGAGTATCGATTAGAAGTGGATTTTCTGCTGCCACCGGTGACCCTAATGGCGGGGACGAAGGTGGTGATCAGGGTATTAATAATCGACCAAGAGAGCCGCTTTTTCTTTTAGACGGGATTCAGGTCACTAGTGGATTTCTTCAAACTTTTAGTCCCTACGAAGTTGAATTTATAGATGTTCTTAGGGGTCCGAGAGCCGCTATTTATGGTGTTCGGGCCGCTGAAGGGGTGATTGCCGTGTACACCAAGGGTAAATTGAACACTATTTTAAGGGATACGCCAAGCAAACAACCTGGTAGTTTAAGTATGAAACTAGGAGGATTCTATAAGGTAAGGGAATTTTTTGGTCCCGATTACAGTATCCCGGCACCTAAGCACCACCAAATGGATTATAGGAACACATTGCATTGGGAGCCAAATATTGACATGGACCCTAATGGAAAGTCCAGTTTTGATTTCTTTGCAGGGGATATACCAGGAAAATACCTTGTAAAAACCGAAGGAATCACCTTGGACGGCAGGCCTATTAATGTTTCGTACAGCTTTACAGTTGATGGAGGATTTTAGACACGGATATCGCTCTGTCCTTTGGTCGTTTTCTTCCCCAAACTGCGGTGCGCTTTCAAATCAGCTCGAACGATTTTCCAGGTAAAGGACGTACCACTCCTTTCATCTCCATGGCCAATAATGCCGAGGAAGCCTTAGACACGGACAAATTGCATTCCAGGGCTATGGAATCCAATTCTTGCTTTCCGCATAGTTCCAAATAGGAATAAATCGATTTTTCCGTAAATTCAAGTTCTACAAAGAGCTTTTTTTGGATTGTGGGCGTCTCTCGTTTTGCTTCCTGCAGTTCCCACCCCATAAGATAGACCAACTCTGCGGCCGAGGTTAACATATGTGCCTTCTGCTGCTTCACCAAATTATTACAGCCCTGACTGTACTTATCGGTATATCTTCCCGGAACGGCGAAGACTTCCCTATTGTAACCATTGGCAATATCCGCGGTAACAAGACTTCCTCCTTTTTCGGCGGATTCTATGACCAAGGTCGCCTCGCTCATTCCAGCGATTATACGGTTTCGCTTCAAAAAGTTTTCCCTATCAGGCTTACTGGTACTCCAAAACTCGGTAATAAACCCACCATGGTCCATTACAGCTCGCATATATTTTGCGTGTGATTTGGGGTATATTTGATTTAACCCGTGTGCCAAACACCCTATCGTCTGCAAACCATGTTCCATGGCAAGTCGCTGAACCGTAATATCGACCCCGTAAGCAAAACCACTAACGATTACCGGATTCATCGGTGCAATTTCCGAGATGAATTCCTCACAGAATACCCTGCCGTAGCGCGTAATGTTTCGCGTTCCCACGATGCTTAAAATCTTTCGGCCATTTAGGTTGATCTTTCCCTTTTTAAAAAGGAGAATTGGCCCATCGACGCAGTGTTTTAAAAATTTTGGGTAGTCTTCTGAGTTAAAATTGCAAATGGAAATGTCCTCTTGCTGTAGAAACTTAAGCTCTTGCTCTGCTTGTTTTAAATAACTGGGGGCATATAATTCTTTTAAAATGGTATTGCCTATTCCATGAATACGGAGAAGCTTCCGCATCTCATCTGTAAAAACTGCACTTGGACTACCGTAGTGGGCAATCAGTTTTTTCGCCGTAATGTCGCCTACATTTCGTACGGCTTGCAATCTAAGCCACGCAATTATTTCATTTTCAGTCACTTAATAATAAGTTTGGGAAGAGTATGAAGATACTGTTTTTTGTATGTTAATAAAAAGTGATAAGCTGAATTTTGCTCTTTTCGTTTTTTTATAATATTTGCCAACATGCGACTGGAGGGATACATTACAAGTTTGCTCTACGATTACAATTGTGTGGTTGTACCAGGTTTTGGTGCTTTCTTGGCGCATACCGATTCTGCTGCGATAGATTCTTCTGCACATCGATTATTTCCCCCGCAAAAAAGTATCTCCTTCAATGCACAGTTAAAGGAAAACGATGGCCTTTTGGTTTCCCATATTGCCAAACAAAAGAATTTGGGATATGAAAATCTTTTGGACGAAGTCCAAAGCGCTGGAGAACTTTGGAGACAAAGACTTTCCCAAGGAGAGAAAATTGACCTCCATGGCATTGGGAAATTGTGGCAAAATGAAGCAGCTAGAATACAATTTCAACCCGAGAATAAAACCAATTACCTTACCTCTTCTTTTGGATTTGCCCCATTGAACGCCGTGCCCATCCAAAGAGAAGTTTTAAAAGAAGAGGTGGAGGACCTTGAAGCCAATATTCCTTTCATTATTACTCCTGAAAAACGGGAAGAGACCACTTTTAGGCCCTGGCTTAAATATGCCGCCATTTTATTGTTGGCTGTTTCCTTGGGATTTACTGGCTTCAGCGCCTATTCGGATTTTAATCAAAAACAGACATTAGCGAGACAGGATGCCCAAAAGGAGGTGTCTCGTTTAATCCAAGAAGCTACTTTTTTTGACGGAAAACCTCTTGAACTCCCTGCAATCAACGTTGCATTGAACAAGAAACAAATCGGGAAACATCACGTAATCGCGGGTGCCTTCCGTATCAAGCGAAATGCTGACCGAAAAGTGGAGCAGTTGCAGAGAAAGGGATATAAAGCTATCTATTTGGGGACAAATAGATTTGGACTTCATCAAGTGGCCTACTCCAGTTTTGAGGATGCTTCCGAAGCGCTCACTTTCTTAAAAACCATGAGAAAAAGTGAGTCTCCCGATGCCTGGTTGCTATCAGAAAAATAATACGTACCCCTTCTTTTTTAATCTAATCGCTGATTTATATTTGCAAAAAGAGTATGGCACCCAAGACGCCCAAACATTCTAAGACCGTGATGACGGATATGGTACTCCCAGGGGAAACCAACCCATTGAACAATCTCTTTGGTGGGGAATTATTGGCCCGTATGGACAGAGCTGCCAGTATCGCCGCTAGACGACACAGCAGAAGAATCACGGTTACAGCCTCTGTAAATCATGTCGCCTTTAACAGAAATGTTCCTTTGGGAAGTGTGGTTACCATCGAAGCGACCCTTTCACGTGCCTTTCGGACCTCGATGGAAGTGTATATTGATGTTTGGATGGAGGATCGTTTTACAGGCGACAAATCGAAAGCCAATGAAGCCATTTATACTTTTGTTGCCGTTGACGAAACTGGAAAACCTACCGAAGTCCCAGAAATAGTCCCGGAAACCGACTTGGAAAAAGAACGTTATGCAGGTGCATTGCGCAGAAAACAGTTAAGTTTAGTGTTGGCCGGTAAAATGCGGCCCGACCAAGCTACTGAATTGAAGGCACTTTTCACCAACTAAAGCGACCTAAAGGAAAGAAAATTTGATTCCCACAGAAGGTGCGAAAAGGGTGACGGTCCTAAAAAAACTCCGTTCTTCGGGAGGGACATCGATATCCAAAAAATACCATTGATGTTGCAACAAAGCGTACAATCCAAAAAACGTATTGAGACGGTAGGAGAATGTCAGCCCTCCCATAACTGTAAAGCCGTTGTCCCTGAACCGTTCAAAGTTTCTTTCGTTGCGCAAGTCAACATATCCGAAGCCCACGCCGCCTTTCATTGAAAATCGGCTTTCTTTTTTTGAAAACGAATATCCTCCGGTCACGTAAATCTGCTGTATCCTGGAAGAATCGAAAAAACCAACTCGCGAAGTGTTGCTTACATTTCCCCTAAATGACGAAAACTGGACCCCCGCATACCATTTATGGTCAGGAAGTCCATTTATACCCAAAACAACACCTTCCCCCACATCAAAAGCTTTGGCCAAAAAGTTATCTCCATAAAACTGGGGATTCAGATAACCGATCCAGACTTCCCCCAAAACATCATAGTGGTACTTTTTCCAACGGTTTGTCTTTTCCTCTTGGCCAATTGACAAAAGGCTCAAACCCAAAAAGAGAAACAGGATATATTTTTTGTCAGAATTCAAAATCAAAAGATCGGTTTTGGGCGTTTATTGCGATAGTTGAATCTCTTTGAATTCCTTCACCTGATAAACTATAGGAAAACAAAATGGAATCATTTTCACGCATAACGATGTCCAATATCGTTTGTGATTCATTGGGTAGCATACGACCAACAATCGTATTTGGGTCGAATTCTACTGCTAAAGTGTCTTTCACCTGTAGATTTTTTATGGGAACTAAAGGTGAAAAGCGGATTGAATAGTTCAATGTATCCGTATTGTCTGTCACCCTTAAGATTCTTGTCCTAAAATTACTTTTACGGTCCAAGACCACCTCTTCGGTAAGACGAAATCCCTGATTCTCAATATCGTTACGGTAATCGATTCCTGAAACGATAAACGAAGTCCGGTTTTGTTGAAAATCTTTGGAATAGGAAGGGTTGACCACCACGTACATTTCCGCATTTACTGAGGCAAGTGATATGATATTGAAATTCCCATCCGAATCTGAAACCCCTTCACCAGAAAGTTCGCCCTCCGGCAAATCTAGATAATTAGGGAAATAAGGATTAAAATAAGACCTCGTGGCCCTAACTTCAACGGGGATGTTTCCAAGTGGTTCCCCTGCCACATCCACAATAATCCCTTGAAACAAAAGTCTCTCATTGTCATTGAATTTAATGATATCCTCACATTTAAACGAGGTCATTAAAACCATCACTAAAAAAAAGAACCCTGTTTTCTTCATCTTTTCAAAGATGAAAAAAAACGACCGTGGTTTGTCCTGTTCATGTTATCAAAAAGTTAAGAAAGCTTACAACTGATAAATCCATTCTTCAGGATTCAGTCGATTGGAATCACGGTACAAGTAAAACTTTAATTTTGTAGTGCCGTCAAACCGACTGGTATAAATATCCCCAAGAACATCCTTTGCGGTAACCCTATCTCCTTTTTTTACATAGAGTTTAGAAAGATTATAATAGGTGCTTATGTAGTTGCCATGTTTGATTTGGACACCTCGGCTTCCTCCTGGTACACTGAGAACTGCGATCACCTCACCTTCAAAAATGGCCCTCGCTTTACTTCCTTTATCCGTGGTAATGGTAACTCCGTTGTTTCTATGTTTGATACCAGGATACAATTTGTCACTATAAACACCGTACCCCTGGCTCTTAATTCCTTTTTCCACAGGCCATATTAATTTTCCTTTATTGGCTGAAAAATTTGTGGCCACAATTTTGGCTTCCGGGGTAAGCGCAAAGGTCCTTACGTTGGATTTTCCCGCTTTTTTATTTGTGCTGGCTATGGCACTTCGGATAAGACGTTCGATTTCCCTATCTATTTTTCGGGCTTCTTTACGCTTCTTATCAATAGCTGCAGTATATTTTGCTTCGTTTTTTTGGATACTGGTCAACAAGATTTTTTGCGAGTTAATTTCTTCATCCAATGCACGTTTCGCGTTCTTGTTTTCTACCAATAATTGCTCTTTCTGCTTTCGTTGCTCTACCAAACCTTTATTGAGAGTGGCCAACTCATCGGTTTTTTCGATTATGGTCTCTCCCTGTTTTTTTCGATGCTGCGCATATTGTTTCATATACTGAAATCGCTTTAGTGCTTGGTAGAAATTTTCAGAGGATAACAAAAACATCAATCGACTGTTCTCCGATTTATTTCGATACGATCTTCTTATAAGTTTGGCATAATCTTCCTTCAAAAGCGCTAAATCTTCCCTTAACTTACTTATCATCCTGATATTAACGTTGATTTGACGATTCAGTAAATTCGTCTGTTGGTTGGTAAGCCGTATCAGCTCTTGACGCACGTTTATCTTCTGATCTAACGCATCCATTTGGTCCAAAATATCACCTTTTTCTTTTCTTTCAGCAAAAAGCAATCTGTTGATTTCCTTGATTTCCTTTTGGAGGCGTTCTCTTTTGGCCTCAAGGGCCCTTTGTTCCCCGGTCTGGGCATAGGTATAAGACATGCATATCAACGTAATCAGCAGTAAAGAAAATTGATATGAAAGTTTACCTAACATTTTACTTTAATATAATTTCATCGTATCCCTTTGGAATTTTATAGGGAAAATTCAGCGATTTATCCAACTCAATGTTTCTGAAACTCAAATCAATTACGGTCTCTTCCCGATTGTCAAGAGCTACAACCTGGACCGTATTTGGCAAAACCTTTCCTGAAATATCTTGATACGTATATTTTGCCTGAAGCGAGCGATTTTCATCGGATTGGATGACCTCTTGAGAGGCTATCTTAAAGTTTTTCGGTTCAAGTCGGAATAATATGTTGAACAATTTCTGTGCTTTCTTCGGTTTCAATTCGTAGCTGCCCGCTATGATCCGGGAGGCCAATTTTTCCTTTCTCAAATCCAATATGGCGTTGCCAAGAAGTAAGTTCTGTACACTTTCAAAATCCAACTCGGTACCGAGCAAGTCACTTAAATATTCAAAATTCCCATCAAAATACTCTCCTTGGATTTTATTATAAAAAGAAACTTTATCCGGTGTAATATGGGCTTTCACGACCCCCAAGGGAGCACTTATCCAAATAACCTCATCTTTTTGCATCCTAAGGCTAACATTAAAGCCCTGGCTCGCTTTTCCGTTTGAATAATCTATTTTTACCTTACCCCGAAGTGTCTTAAAATTTTCTTGGTTTTCGTAGTGGTTCGCGACAATTCTTTTCGTGGAAATGGATTTATCCACTTTTCCACCAGCAATGTTCTTTGTGCTTTTACAGGCCGACAAAAAAATCACGATAGCTACAAAAAATACCAATTGTTCTCGTTTCATTGTCCTTTGCATTAAGACCTGGGTTCTATCTTATTAGAATATTCGCTCGCTTTCTTTAGATTTCCGAGAGCAGTATATCCCTCTGCCAGGGCCGTATAAATTTTGTTTTTTAAGGCGTTGTCCTCAAAAACAAAATCCAAAGCAGCTTCTAAAACTTCAATCCCTTCTTTCAGTTTTTCCGTACCGATCAATGCCCGTCCGTAGGCATATTTAAAATAGGGTTGGAGCGGATAACGTTCTACTGCTTCTTTAGCCAGTGGTCTAAGCGCTCCATAATCTGAATTCGAAATTAGCTTTTCGATACGGTTCTTGTATCCCATAACTGGATTTTCAGAAACGGTATCCTCTCTTTTCGATTCATTCCGGACAACTGGAGGGGCTCCTTTCTTTAAGGAATCCTGTATTTTCTGCTTTAGATTTTGGTTAAAGTCACTTTTAGGAAGTTCTTCCAATAGTTGCAGTGCATCCTCATACTTCGCCTTTTGATAATAGATTCTGACCAAATTGCTTTTTAAAGCTTGGTCTGCAATTGGAATTCTATCTGAAAAAGCATCGAGCGTGTTGCCTTGTTTTTCCAAAATGCGCATCAAATGTTCCAGGTACCAATAGTTGTACGGATTTTTTTCTACTGCTGAAAGCGCATAACCTTCAGCTAGATTGTATTTTTTGTCCAAATAATATGTTCGTGCCAGTTCGTGATCAAGGACAGAATTATCCGGTTCCAGTTTCTTGCACTCCAAGAATTTTTCGGCTGCTCTGTCGTAGTTTTGGATTCCCTTATGTTTCAAGGCTTCAAAAAAAAGATTTTGAAACTCATCGGTATATTCTTCCAAAAAAAACTCAGCGCTTTCCTCCTCTTGTGCTGTTGCGCACAAGGGTATCCATAAAATCAATACCGCCCATATCATCCTTCTCATTTTTACCGTCTTATTTCATCAGCTTGACAACGACCTACTTCATTTCTGAATAGTCGCCAAGACTTACCGTTTCAAATTTACCATCAAAAACAACATGATTGCCAATCATGGCATTGTCCAAATTGACGTTGGATATTTGACTATTACTTTGAATAATACTATTTTTTATTGTTGAATTTTCCAATAGGGTACCCGTTCCAATAGATACGTAGGGACCTACTGTGGTATTTCTTATTATCGCCTTCTCTCCAATGTAGCAAGGTTCTATAATGTTCGCGTTTTCCAAGGTTATATTTTCGGAGATAAGCGTTTCCCCATCTTTTTCCAAGAATCCGAGCATCCGTTGGTTGGTTTCAACGGTCACTGTTTTGTTACCGCAATCCATCCATTCATCCACTTTTCCAGGAACAAATTTCATGCCTTTGTCCATCATTCGCTTTATCCCATCGTTTATTTGATATTCTCCACCGTGCATTACGTCATTGTCCAAAACATATTGGAGCTCTTCCTTGAGTATTCCAACATCTTTAAAATAATAGATGCCGATGACCGCCAAATCAGAAACAAATGTTGTCGGTTTTTCTACCAATTCAATTATCTGATTCGCATTACTCAACTTGACCACACCGTATGCTTCAGGTTTTTCAACTTGTTTTACCCAAATCACACTATCTGCTGATTTATCCAAATCAAAATCAGCTCGAATCAAGGTATCAGCATACGCGATTACCGCGGGACCACGAAGGGATGGTTTTGCACTCATAATGGCGTGACCCGTTCCCAAGGGTTGGTCCTGTCTATAAATGGAACCTTTGGCACCCAAGCCTGCGGCCAACTCTTGTAAGCTTTTCACAATATCGTTTCCAAAAAAAGCCGGATCGCCCAAAATAAAGGCAATCTCATCTATAGGTTCCCCCAATACCTTCGCAATATCGGTTACCAAACGGTGCACTATTGGCTTTCCAGCCACTGGAATCAGGGGTTTGGGTACGGTCAGCGTATGGGGTCTAAGTCGAGAACCTCTGCCGGCCATTGGGACAATAATCTTCATAGTAAAAATATAACGTACTTAGTATCTCTTTTTATTGTGTGCCTGTACTTCCAAATCCACCGGAACCCCTATCCGTCTTGGTGAGCTCCTCTACTTCCTGCCATTCGGTTCTTTCGTGCTTCGCAATCACCATTTGGGCAATACGTTCTCCGTCCTTGATTATAAAATCTTCTTTAGAAAGATTGATAAGAATCACTCCAACTTCTCCTCGGTAGTCAGCGTCAATCGTACCTGGTGCATTGAGAACCGTAACTCCCTTTTTGGCGGCCAAACCACTCCTTGGGCGTACCTGCGCTTCGAATCCAATGGGCAGTTCCATGAAAATTCCAGTCGGTATAATTTTTCGCTCCATAGGTTTTAGGGTTATCGGCCCATGGAGATTTGCCCTTAAATCCATTCCTGCCGAAGCCATTGTTTCATAATGGGGCAATGGATGTTTTGAGCGATTTACAACTCGTATTCTCATTTTTAAGTTTGGCTGATTTTTATCTCTACGGTATAATAGAAGGGGGTATGCTCCATCTTCATGCTTATGTTTTTTTGGATGGCGTTTGAAAAATGCTGCGCAGATTTTTACCCTCCAATTTGTAAATCAATACCAAAAATAACAAAAGAAGTCCCCCTCCGGCTATTAAATTTCGGTTAAAGACATAGAAGGATAGACTAGAGAGTAAAATGGACAACCCCATATAAAAAACAATTTTTCGCATATTATATGGAATGGGATAGTGTTTTCTGCTCAACGCGTACGAAAGGACCATCATACCGCTATACGCGAAAAAAGTGGCCAGAGCAGAAGCCATATATCCAATTTTAGGAATGAATATGAAATTGATAAACAAGGTGATGAGTGCTCCTATCGAGGAAATATACGCGCCAAACTTGGTTTTGTCTGTTATCTTATACCATACGGAGAGGTTGTGGTAAATCCCCAAACAAAAACTCCCCAAAAGGATGATGGGAACTACCTCCAATGCCTCCCAATATATGGAATTTCGAATCAGCAGTTTAGCCAGCAAATCGATGAAAACCACCACGGTCAATAAGATAGTACTTCCAAGGATAATGAAGTAGTTGGTTATCTGGGCATACGTTTTTTGTGGGTTTTCTTGAGTGGCATAACTGAAAAAAAAGGGTTCTACCCCCATTCTAAAAGCCGTGCCAAAAAGCGTCATGAACAAGGCCAATTTATAGCACGCCCCATATTTTCCCACCTCACTTTCAGCTATGGATACGGGGAGCAGTTCTGTGAGCAAAATCTTGTCGAGAACTTCATTAATGGTAAACGCTATCCCGGCAATAAGTATGGGACCCGCATATTTCATCATCTGTTTCCAGAGGGTGAAATCAAAGTCCAGACGGACTTTGAAATATATGGGCAAAAGCAAAAGCAGAGTTACCCCACTTGCAATTATATTGGATATAAAGATGTACTGGATTTCCCAATTCTCCTTAAAAATAAATGTGGCAATACCTCCATTGGAGTGTTGGGCCATTTTCGGAAGGACCAACAGGAAAAATACATTAAAACCAAGTTTTATGGACACGTTTATCAACTTTAGCAGACCATACTTTATTGGCTTTTCCTTAGCCCTTAAAAGAGCGAACGGAACAATCGCCAAAGCGTCCAGGACAAGAATATAGGTAGTGAATCGAATATATTCCGCATTGATGTTCGTGAATTCCCCCAGCCATTCTTTGATGGTCATAGCAAGGATCAAGAAGAGAAGAGAGGAGGTCAGTAGGGATACCAAGGCAGTGGAAATCACCTTCTGCTTTTCGCTGTGCTTGTGGTAAAACCTAAAAAAGGCGGTCTCCATTCCATAGGCCAGAAAGACATTGAAAATAGCTATCCAAGCATAAATGTTGGTATACTGTCCATAACCAGAGGCATTTTCAAAAACCGAGGTATATAAGGGAAGTAAAAAAAAGGAAATGACCCTGGGCAAGACCGTGGCCAGTCCATAAATGAAGGTTTGCTTGAAGAGCTTTTTAAGAGGACTCAACTAAAATCAGTTTAACCCTGTGCAAGTTACACAAAAGCACGTAGTTGTTTCCTGCTCCATTTTATTGTTTTGCAGAATATAGGTTCTGTTAAGTTTTATACACCGGTCCAAATAATTGTTATCTTCATTCGCAAAGCGGGGACCCTATGAAAAAAAATCTCAAATGTTTGTATTTCGTGCTGGCCAGTATGTTCTTTTTTGTAAGCTGTAAAGAAGAGCAGAAAGAAGAAACCAAAAAAGTTTTTGAACGACCCAATATCATCTTCATTATGTCTGACGATCATGCGTACCAGGCCATAAGTGCTTATGATGAACGCTTGATCAAAACCCCCAATATAGACCGAATTGGCAAAGAAGGTATTGTGTTTACCAATGCATGTGTTTCCAATTCGATATGCGCGCCTTCCCGGGCCACGATCTTAACAGGCAAACATACCCATATCAATGGTAAAGTGGACAACCATATGCCTTTTGATACGACCCAAGTCACCTTTCCACAGATTTTTCAAGAGGCCGGGTACCAAACCGCAATGTTCGGAAAACTCCATTTTGGCAATAATCCCAAAGGAGTGGATGAATTTATGATTTTACCTGGGCAAGGCTCGTACATAAATCCCGATTTCATCACCAAAACAGGCGATACCACCAGAATAGAGGGCTATGTTACCGACGTGATTACGGATTTGACTTTGGATTGGCTGGATACGAAACGAGATACCATAAAACCCTTTATGCTCATGTATTTGCACAAGGCCCCCCACAGACCTTGGTGGCCAAGACCTGATAAATTCAAAGAATTCCTGAACAAAAAATTTCCAGAGCCAGAATCGTTGTTTGATGCCTATGAAAATCGAGGAACGGCGGCAAGGACAGCTGAAATGAATTTGCTTACTGATATGATGTACAATCATGACAGTAAAATAAGACCAGAGGTTACCCAGCGAATGAAAAACCTCAGCCCAAAGGTTAGAGAATACCAAGGAGGATTTGATAACCCCTACACCGTAAGAGCTACCGAGACCCAGAAAGCTGCCTATGACCCTATCCTTGATATCATAAATAAAGATTTTGAGGAAAACTGGCCAAATATGACCGAAAAAGAGAAAATGAGATGGAAATATCAAAGGTATATGCAGGACTATCTCGCTTGCGTTTCCTCAGTTGATGATAACATAGGAAGGGTTTTATCGTATTTAGATGAGAAAGATCTGTCCGATAACACGATCATTGTCTACACGTCGGACCAAGGGTTCTATCTAGGGGAACACGGTTGGTTTGATAAGCGGTTTATCTACAACGAATCATTCAAAACACCTTTATTGATTCGCTGGCCCAACCAAATCAAACCCGGAATTACAAACGAAGAAATGGTACAAAATCTAGATTTTGCCCAAACTTTTTTGGATGCTGCACAAATTGAAGCACCTGAAGATATGCAAGGTGAAAGTCTCATGCCTCTATTAACAAGCAATACCTCAGCGTGGACCCGTGATGCGGTTTACTACCATTATTACGAATACCCAGCCGTACATCAAGTGAAACGCCATTACGGAATTGTGACCATTGATTACAAACTAGCCCATTTCTACTACGATGTGGATGAATGGGAATTGTATGACCGCAAAAAGGACCCACAGGAGATGAACAATGTTTATGATGATCCCGCTTATGCAGAAGTAGTCAAGGAGCTGAAAGTAAAATTGGACGAATTAAGGGTTCAGTACAAGGATTCAGATGAGTTGAACCAACACTATATTGAAATACATAAAGCGAACAACATCGATTCTCCTCTAAATAGGTCTTAGGTTTCTTTATAGGCTTCCTGCCACCTCCATCCGCTTCATAGCGGTTGTGGCAAGAACGAATGCAATTAACAAAAAGACTGCACCCAAAGCGTACGCTGCGCCAGGAAAATAGAAATACGTTTCAGGACGAATAAAGTAATAGAAAACAGGGGCAAATATCAGTTGTCCTAGGATAGCTGTAATACTTACCAAACTAGTAATAGACCCTTGAAGTATCCCTTGTTCTTTTTCAGAGACTTGGTTTGAAATTATACCTTGTACCGTGGGACCTGCTATACCCCCAAGAGCATAAGGAATCAAAAAGGCATACAGCATCCAAGGCTCATCCGCCTGTGAGAAAAGGAACATGCCCAGAGTCCATAGTAAAAAGCCTATGGTCACCACTTTACGTTTACCAAACCACTCCACGGCCTTGCCCACTAAAAATCCTTGGACAAAGGCCACCAAAAGTCCCACAACTACCAACGAAATACCGATTTGTTTCGGACTCCAGCCAAAAAGTTCAATACAATAGTAAGACCATACGGATGGCAGAGCCTGCCCTGCCAAACTGGCCATGAAAAAGGCAAAAATCAACAACAGAACTCCTTTGTACCTGCGTAAAGCGACTAGGGAAACCCCAGGAATCATTTTCATTCTGTCAATCGGTCTTCTTTTTTCCTCTGATAAAGATTCGGGCACCAAAAAGTATCCAAAGAGAAAATTTGCAAAGGTTAATCCCGCAGCGATATAGAAAGGTAGTCGAATGTCTATGTCGCCGAAAAAACCTCCAATTCCTGGACCAATGATAAACCCTAGTCCGAAGGCGGCCCCTATCAAACCAAAATTCTTTGCTTTCTTTTCAACAGTGCTAATATCAGCAATGTAAGCTGTCGCAACAGTAACACTGGCCCCTGTGATTCCAGCTAAAAAACGTCCTAAGAACAACCACATAATTGTTGGTGCCCACGCATGAATCAAATAGTCGATACTTAGTCCGAGCAAGGATAGCAAAAGAATGGGTTTACGACCGAACTTATCTGAGATTTCTCCCATTACCGGAGAAAACAAAAACTGCATTCCTGCAAAAGCCGTAGTCAGCCACATACCATAAATAACGGCTATGTGATTCCCTTCACCGGTCAATTGCATTATAAATTCAGGGATGATTGGGGCAATGATGCCTATGCCTATGACATCCACCAAAATGGTAATAAAAATAAAGAGCAGTGCAGTTTTTTTGGATTTCATATATCACGTTGCGCTTGGTTAAGGGCGGAAATAAAAAACCCCACAATGCAGTGAGGTTTTTATTGTTTTGTTCAAGCTCTTATTTTTAGTTGTTCAATGCTTCTGCCCCACCGACAATCTCAAGAATTTCATTGGTAATGGCGGCTTGTCTGGCTTTGTTATAGGTCAACTTCAATTGATCTCTTAACGCTGTTGCGTTGTCAGTAGCTTTATGCATAGCTGTCATACGCGCTCCATGTTCACTGGCAAAAGAATCTCGAATGGCCTTATAAAGCTGAGTTTTCAATGACTTCGGAATCAACTGCTCCACGATTTCAGCTTTCTCCGGCTCAAAAATATAGTCCCCGCTATTTTGGTCATCACCCTGAGTAGGAACAATGGGCAGAAATTGCTCGGTCATCACAATTTGCGTGGCTGCATTTTTGAATTTGTTATAGACCAGTTCGATCCTGTCATAATCACCCTCTGTGAATTTGGCCATCAATTCCTCCGCGATTTCCGAAACAGCCTCAAAAGTTAAATTGTCAAAGACTTCACTTTTATTACCGATAACGTTCGATTTTTTGGCGAGTCCATCATTCGCTTTCTTCCCAACCGCCAAAAAATCCACTTGCTTCCCAGCATAGGTGTCATTGACCAAAAGGGTACACTGCTTCAAAATATTGGAATTGAATGCACCACAGAGCCCTCTGTTGGAAGTAACAGCAACCACCAACACTTTATTTACTTCGCGATTTTCCGCATAAGTGCTCCCGGCATCATCATCCAAGCTGGCGCTCAGACTTTGCAAAAGCTCGGTCAACTTATTGGCATACGGGCGCATCGCAGTGATGGCATCCTGGGCTTTCTTCAACTTAGCGGCAGAAACCATTTTCATGGCACTGGTAATCTGCATGGTCGATGAAACCGAGGAAATTCTATTTCGTATTTCTTTTAAGTTTGGCATTCTATTCAATAGTATGGATTCCTCCCTCCCTCAGACCGCGCTCAGGATGACGGCAGGAATGACAGTTGATTATCCTCTATACTTGTCTGAAAGTTCTTTACAAACCGTTGTCAAGGTTTCGGTTACCTCATCAGTCAACTTTCCCGCTTTTAGCGTATCTAATACCCCCCTGTGTTTGGCATTCATGAACTCAATGAAATCTCTTTCAAATTCTTTCACCTTATTCACGGGCACATCACGCAATAAGTTTTTAGAACCAGCGAATATGATGGCCACCTGATCTTCTACAGTAAACGGATCGTTTTGGGCTTGCTTCAAAATCTCAACGTTCCTACGTCCTTTTTCAATTACATTTAACGTAGCAGCATCCAAATCGGAACCAAACTTTGCGAAAGCTTCCAATTCACGGAACTGGGCTTGGTCCAGTTTCAAGGTACCCGCCACTTTTTTCATGGATTTTATCTGAGCGGAACCCCCCACACGAGATACTGAAATACCCACATTGATCGCCGGACGCACCCCCTGGTTGAACAAATCTTGCTCTAAGAATATTTGTCCATCCGTAATGGAAATCTCATTTGTGGGGATATAGGCTGAAACGTCTCCTGCTTGCGTTTCAATAATGGGCTATGCCGTTAAGGAACCTCCCCCTTTTACAATGGGTTTCAACGTTTCGGGCAAATCGTTCATGTTCTTCGCGATATCGTCATCAGCGATAACTTTCGCCGCACGCTCCAACAATCTGGAGTGTAGGTAGAAAACATCACCTGGATAGGCTTCACGTCCCGGAGGTCTTCTTAAAAGGAGAGAAACCTCGCGATAGGCAACCGCTTGTTTTGATAAATCATCATAGATAATCAAAGCAGGGCGACCTGTATCTCTAAAGTACTCGCCAATAGCCGCTCCAGCAAATGGGGCATACACCTGCATAGGTGCGGGATCGGATGCAAATGCCGCAACAATAGTGGAATAAGCTAAAGCTCCTTTATCTACCAACGTCATAGCAAATGCAGCAACTGTAGAAGCTTTATGCCCACCTGCTACATAAATACAATACACGGGCTCACCAGCATCGAAGAACTCTTTCTGGTTTAGAATGGTATCGATACAAACGGTGGTTTTTCCGGTTTGACGATCACCAATAACCAACTCCCGCTGGCCTCTACCGATTGGAATCATGGCATCAATCGCTTTGACCCCTGTTTGCAAGGGCTCATTAACAGGCTGACGGTAAATAACTCCAGGTGCTTTACGCTCCAAGGGCATTTCATAGGTTTCCCCTGCGATAGGTCCTTTTCCATCAATAGGGTTGCCTAATGTATCCACAACACGACCTACAATACCTTCTCCTACTTGAATAGAAGCGATTCGCTGTGTTCTTTTTACCGTAGCACCTTCCAAAATCTCTTTGGATGGACCCAACAATACAACTCCTACATTATCTTCCTCTAAATTCAAGACAATACCTTGCATACCGCCATCGAATTCCACCAATTCTCCATATTGCGCATTGGAAAGTCCGTACACACGAGCAATACCATCCCCTACTTCCAGAACGGTACCCACCTCATCCAAAGAAGCCGTAGCTTCAAATCCAGATAATTGCTTTTTTAATATTGCTGATACTTCAGCCGCTTTTACTCCTGCCATAATGACTAGATATTAGACTTCAGACGCTTGCCTTTTGGTTGCAGTACGTCTTATTTTTGATTGCTATTTTATGTCGATGATAGTCTGTAGCCTTTGCGAAGGACTATAGACTATCTGTAAATTCTCTTTTTAGTGCATCTAATTTGTTCGCGATACTTGCATCGTACTGCAAATCCCCTACACGCAGCACAAATCCACCTAAAATACTCGTATCTATTTTGTTCTCAATAGTGACCTTTTTGCCCGTCATCTTCGTCACTTCGCCCAAAATTTTCTTTTTTAAAGCAGCGTCTATAGGAACGGCCGTGGTCACGAAGGCTACATCTTCCCCTTTTAACCGTTCATATTGAATAATATACTTTAGGGCCACTTCTTTGAGCAGGTCAATTCTTTTATTATCGGTTAAAATTCCCAGTAAACCCTTGGTGATTTCGTGACAATCCTTGAAAATCTCGCCCAGGATATTTTTCTTCACCCCACTTTTCACTATGGGACTGCCCAAAAGAGAAGCGAGGTCCTTGTTTTCTGCAAGGGTATCCTTAATTAAACGCATGTCTTTTTCGACAGCCTCAGCCGATTTTTTTTCTACCGCTAAATCAAGGGTCGCTTTTGCGTAACGGATGGCTGCTCTTCCTTCGTTCATGAGATGGTATTAATTCAATTTGACGTCGCCCAACATGTCGTCTACCAACTTCTGTTGCTTCTTCTTGTCAGACAGTTCATCCTTGAGCACTTTCTCTGCTATTTCGATAGAAAGTGTGGCAACCTGTGCTTTAATATCGGCAACGGCTGCTTTCTTTTCACTTTCAATCGCGGCCTTGGCTTTGGTCATCATTTTCTCACCTTCTTTTTGAGCTTCCTCTTTGGCATCTGCCAAGATTTTTTCCTTGAGCTCCCTGGCTTCCTTTAAAAGGGTCTCTCTTTCCGCACGTGCTTCTTTTAACAGATTTTCGTTATCTGCAGTGATATTTTGCATTTCCTTTTTGGCAACTTCTGCCGCATCAAGGGCTTCTTGGATTCCCTTCTCTCTTGATTCCAACGAATTCAAAATAGGTTTCCATGCGAACTTTACCAACAAGAAAATAAGACCTAATAGCAATACCGTTTGCATTACAAATAGACCTGGTGAAAAATCGTTTAATAGTTGTTCCATATCCTTATTTTATTTTAACACCATTTTGCAACCAATCGTTGCAAAATGGTGCGTTGTTGTTTTGCAGTTGGATTACTTTCCTAGGAAAAGTGCCCCGAATGCCAAACCTTCCAATAGTGCAGCAATAATAATCATCGCTGTTTGGATTTTACCAGTAGCTTCTGGCTGACGTGCAATACCTTCCATGGCCTTACCACCGATATTACCCAATCCGATACCTGCGCCGATTACAATTAGGCCTGCACCTACTAAATTTGGAACTGTCATAATAATCTATTTCTAGTTAAACAAAATAAAATTCTCGTTAATGATGGTCGTGCTCTTCCACTGCCATTCCAATAAATAGAGCGGATAGCATCGTAAATATGTATGCCTGTAAGAACGCGACCAAAACTTCAATCAATGTTATAAAGAATGAAAGCACAAAGGACAACGCTGTTGCTCCCGTCGCTCCCATTTCCGCTTTCATGGTAACCATAATGGCAATCAAACTCATTACTACAATATGTCCTGCGGAAATATTCGCAAACAAACGGACCAATAGGGAAAATGGTTTGATCAAAAATGCTCCTGCCACTTCAATTATGGCGAGAACTGGACGAATCAAATAAGGTACGCCGGGCATCCATAACATATGTCCCCAATAGCCTTTGTTTCCTTTAAAGGTGTAAATAATCAAAGTGAAAATGGCCAATGCAGCGGTTACCGCCAATTGACCGGTAACATTAAACCCCAGTGGGGTCAATCCCAATAAATTCAGAATCCATATAAAGAAGAACACGGTCAATAAATACCCGGTAAATTCCCGATATTTTTTCTCTCCGATATTCGGTCTGGCTATTTCATCCCTTACATAAAGTACTAAAGGTTCAAGTACCCTTCCAAAACCTGTTGGAATTTGCTTCTTTTTGTATTGTCTTGCCAATCCTGCAAACCAAACGAACATTAAAAGCCCTACCACTAAAATTCCAAAAACACTTTTGGTAATGGAAAAATCCAATACTTTGTGTGCGTTGGTCGGATGATGGGATTCGTCAAAGGAAATAGCTTCCACACCTTCTTCCAACTCATAAATTTTACTGTGGAGTTTTACAAAGCGAGTGCCATTGGCCTCAACAATATGGTGCCCAGAGTCGTCATGATGGAATTTTGACGACATAAAGGTGGTCAGGCCTTTACTGGACCATACAATTACAGGAAGTGGAAATCCAACATGCTTTCGTTCTCCACTGCTATGTGTATATGAAAAGAGGTGGAAATCGTGTGCATCCTTAATGTGGTGTACAATGTATTCTCCTACTTCATCTTTTGTGTCAACCGCTCCGTCATGACCTTCGTCACTTTTAGCAAATAACGATGCTTGAAGCAGGAAAATAAATAAGGTTGTCAGTACTAGGTTTGGCTTACGTAAAATCTTTGTCATTTTTTGCTAATTACCCCTCCTTAAAAATCTGCGCAAAGGTAATTAGTTATATAAGATTTTCCACCTTATTTTTTAATTATTTCCTGTTGGTTTTATTCAGTAGTTGTGAAATGACAAAAACCTCCAATGCCAACCCTAAAAATAACGGAATCAATAGCAGAAAAACCTCAATACTATCAAGGCTTTTATACGGTTGGAACAATTCTCGGAACACTGCTGCAAAGATGGCCAATTTTAGAAAAAAGGTGCCTAGATAAATGAATCCTAACTGCTCTTTCCTTTTTTTATGCCGACTTAAACCCAAAAAAAGAGCACAAACCACAACAGAAAAAATCAGATGGAACATATAATGGTCCAGTAAAGCAAGATTTGAAAATTGCGCTTCGGCTACTACGGTAAGACTCAAAAAATAGGCTATTGCAAAGCAAAAAACGATGCCCAAACTAAATATGAAACCTCTTCTCAAGTGGTTATTTGTTGAGTTGTGTTACTTGTCTTATCATGGCATACATAGCTAATGCTATGGCCAGCAAGGTAAACAAAGTTTCGGCGAAATCGGTAGTGTATTCGGTATCTATCCATTTCCCGAATAGATTCCCCAAGTAGATGGTCAATCCCATTTGAAGGGCCATGCCGGATAGCCTGGCCCCTTTTCTTAAAAACTCTTTATCGTCTTTTTTAGGAGACTTTTGCGGGTTCATTAGCCTTGGTAGACTGCAATTTACTTGTGGTAGCAGTCGAAGTGGAGACGGGGGTTGAAGCAATAGCTCCTTTACCCATGGTACAAGACGCATTGAAAGTAGCTCCAGGTTCCACGGCCAGTTTGGAAACACTTACATTGCCCTCGATAATTGCGGAGGCTTTCAAAGAGAGTAAGTCACTCACGTTCAGTTCACCATTGAACTTTCCCTCAATATCTGCATTCACGCATTCCACCTTTCCATTGATATAGCCATCTTTTCCAATGACCACTTTTCCTGAGGTTTTTACATTGCCCTCCAATTTGCCGTCGATTCTAAAATCGGCTTCGGAGGTAATATCACCTTTAATTTTTGTGTTCTTTTCTATCCTGTTGGGTTGTCCGCCAAATTCTGTCATAGGTCTGGGTTTTTTGTTGTCTGAAAACATAGTGTTCTTCGATTATGGGGTTAACATTTGTTCTTTGTACGATTCTAAATTTTTGTGGATTTGGATGACTTTGTAATTATCAGATAAAACTACAAAATTCTCATCTTTGATCAGGTAGTCCTTATTCTTTTTTATAAGCTCGGTAAAACCTAATGCAAACTCTTGTGATCGAAAGCCATGTACCACCACAAATTGATGCTCAAGATCATAAATATCTTTAGAGATTATGTTTTTGTAATTCAGGTCCTTTATCACTTCCTCCAATCGCTCTTTTAGGGCTAACGCTTTTTCATTGTCCCTTATTTTATAAAGGAACAAAACTTTCCAATTTCGGGCCACGGTAGAACCAATTTCCTTGGAAAATTCTTGACTCGCCATCTTCGGAAGCTGGTCCTTTACCATCTGCTCTGCTCTTTTTCCTTCCAAATTATTGGGGTAGGTAAGTGCTACATAGTTTAGGGCCTCTTTAAAGGGTTCAAATCCTTGCAATCTTCCTATAGCATTTGCCTTGAGCATCTCGAACTTGGGAACTATTTGGTCCCCGGTGAAACGGTCAATATATTCCTGACTTTTTGTAATTACCAGCAAGAACTCCTGCTTTTGATAGGATTTGAAAAGCTGTGAATACAGTGCATCGGGGCTGTCTGTGTCTCCTTGCAGAACCGCTTGTGGGTTCAGTAATATTTCCGCATATCGCGTTCCCGCATGGTTGGATATGATGTTTTGCTTCATGGAGTCTGCCAACGGACTCTCGGTTTCCTCATAAATCTTGTACAAGTTGTATTTTGAAGGCAAAATCAATCGTTCTTCGGGATCGGACCTTAGAACACGTTCCAACTTCCCTGCCGCAAGAAGGTTCTCCTTAAACTTTTCCTTGTAAATAAGGCCCAATTGGTAATTGGCAAAGTTCTGCTCTTTTTGGAGACTATCGATTACCGTTACATCCTCAGGAATTTGGGAAAGATAGTATTCCAAGTCATATTTTTTGTCTTGGGACAAATCCTCGGGAGATTCCCCGGTGGCCAAAACATCTTCCCCGGTGGCCTCTGAGGGCAAGGTCTTGGTTTTGTTGCTCCAACGCCAGTCATCCTCCAAGATCCGATTTCCCCAGCGGGTATTGAAATCATTCTTTCCGTATCCCAGACTGGTAATGTTGTAAAAATAGAATTTTCCCTTGTTTTCTTTTCCTCCTTTTGATTCTCCAAAAGCAGCAAAACCGGCGGTGGTTCGTCGTAGTTCTTTTTCAGCAGCGGCTTCTTCTTTTCGCTTTAATTCGGCAATGTAGTTCTCAAAATAAGACTTGCGCTCTGCTTCAGGCATCTTGTAAAGGGTGATCACGCTATCTGCGTACTGGGCAATATCTTCGTATTTTATGACATCTTCCAGATTGTCCAATTTCTTTTTGATACTGCGATATTTTCGTGTCTTCTCTTCTAAGTTGGTCAACGTACTATCGTAGTAAGCTCCTGCGGTTTTGTACTCATTTTCATCAAAGTGGTAGTCCGCCAAGCTTTGATAATTCAATGAACTTAGTTTTCGGTCTCCTTGATTCACTTTCAAAGATTTGTTGTAGTACGCCAGAGCTAAACTATCCGAACCTGTGGCCAGATGGAATTGGGCCACTTCCCTATAAATTTTATCAAGGAACGGACGATTCTCGCGGTCTTCTTCCAAATCGGTCAAATACTCCAATACTTCCTCGTAATTGCTTTCTTTGATATCAGTATTCTGAATTTTTTTAAGATGGGCATTTATCATGTAAACCCGGGGCGATTTTCTGTTTAAATCGATGATTTTATCGAACGCATAATTGGCACTGTCTTTATGCCCTAACATATTGAACAGTTGCCCTATTATAAAAAGATATCTACCACGCTCATCATTTTTTCGTGTATAGGCTTGGGCAATCTTCAATTTTTGGATAGCGGTATCTGCGGCTTTTAAGTTGATGTAGCATTGTGCTAAAACTGCATTGGCATCGGCATACTCCTGGTCTTTTAGGTCTTCAAACTTAAAAAGGCGTTTCAAGTTTTTAATCGCCAACTCTGGATTGTCCAATCGCATATGGGTCTTTTCCCTCCATATTGTGGCCTCATTCAGATTATTGCTCTCCGTGTATTTCCTTAGAACATAGTTGAAGGATTCCAAGGCAGGTATATAGCGTTGGTCAAAATATCTCGCTTTGCCCAACAATAAAAAAGCTTCATCAATCTGGGGGTTTCGTTCCTCATCTTTAATGTCCATACTATGCTTCTGAATAGCTTTGGTGGCTTTTTCTTCCGCAATGACAAAGTTGGGGTTGTTATCTTCTGAGTCCAGTTTTACTTCGTCCGTGACTTCCAGACGTTCCACAGGCAAAATTTCCCAATAATCGTCACGATAATTGGAATTGAGCTCTTCACGACCCACATCAAACGCCAAATCACCATTGTACAAGGTGTTGTACTTGGTGTTCAATGCATGCCAATTCCGGTTGATGAACTTATCTTTTTTGACCGAACAAGAGTTCAGCAGCGCCCCAACCAATATTAATGCCCAAAGAGTTTTTTGAAAACGGTTCAAAACAATCTGTAATCGTATCTAAACTTAACTCATAAAAGGTAAGATTATTATAAGGTTTATCGATAAAATGCCGAATTCTTTTTCGTGATTGAACCATGGCACTTCACCCAGCCCAAGGTCTTTTATATTTTGGACTTACCCAATCGTATTTATTTTTACAGGCTACTGCTGAAAGACCAATCTATATTTTAAAGACCGCCCAAGAAACTTTTAAAATTCTGTCCAATGAAAACCAATGGAATCGTCATTATAGAAAATCAAAATTTGATAGATGATTCCAAAAGCGTACAGTACTTTTTTTAAAGAACTGAAACAGAATAACCACAAAGAATGGTTCCATGCCAACAAAATACGGTATGAGAATGACGTTAAAATACCCTTCTTAAATCTCTTAAATGCAGTAATTCCCAAATTAATGGAATGGGAACGCAAAATTGATGGAGATGTCAAAAAAGCATTATTCCGAATCCATCGGGACATCCGATTTGCTAAGGACAAATCGCCTTATCATACCATTATGAAGGCTGGATTTTCCCCAAATGGGAAAAAGTCAAAACTTCCTGGCTACTATTTGGGCATTGATGCGGAGAGTGTTCATGTTGGTGGTGACCTATTCGGAGTCGGAACCTCTGAACTTAGGAAATTGCGCTACGCCATTGCGGAAAATCCAGATACTTTTTTAAAAATAATCAACGATGCCAGGTTCCTTCAAAAATTTGGACCCCTAAAAGGGGAAAAGGCAAAAAGATTGGACAAGGAATTGATGGCGGCCGCCGAAAAAACCGACGTGATATTCAACAGGCAATTTTACGCCATGGCAACCTTTCCTTTGGCTAAGTTTTACGATTCAGAAGCTTTGGTCGATGACGTTTTAGGTTACTTCGCCACCATTCAGCCGTTGAATGCCTATTTGAACAATGGATTAACCTCGTTAAATTTATTTAGTAATCTTTAAACACAAGCATATGACAACACAAGAAGTCGCGAATCAATTGGTAACGTACTGCAAAGAGGGCAAATACCCAGAAGCTTATGGGCTTTATGCACAAGATGCGGTTAGCGTGGAAATGCCGGGAGTACCGAATGAGGTGACCCACGGTTTGGAAAACATCCTAAAGGGATTTGAGAACTGGGCCAGCACGATTGAAGAAACCCACGGAGGTTCTGTGGGAGAACCGGTAGTTGCTGGGAACCACTTTACGGTTCCAATGATGAGCGACGTCACTTTTAAAGGAATGGGCCGTTGCGTCATGGAGGAGCTTTGCGTATATGAAGTGGAAGATGGAAAAATAAAGAAGGCTTCCTTCTTTTATGATCCCAAAGTATTTGCTGGATAATGCAAAGACTGTCACTTTGAGCGCAAACCGTGGAGCAAAGCTATTGGTATGGACCCAGTTGGGAAGTCTTTACAGGTGCACGTCTTAATTGGGTCTTGACCGTGCTTGATCATAAATTACCCTCCGAAGAAAGTCTCCAGTTCTTTGAGCGTTTCAGTTGAGGTGGCAATGTCTTTTACCACTTCCCCTTTGTTCAAAACAACGATTCGTTCGCACACCTCGGTAACATGAATAAGGTCATGGCTCGATACAAGTACCGTAATATCCTCATGAGCGGCCAAATCTTTGATAATGCCCTTTAAACGTATTTGCGTGGTAGGGTCCAGATTGGCAAAGGGCTCATCTAAAATGACCACTTCCGGATTTCCTATAAATGATGCAACGATACCGGCCTTTTTCTGGTTGCCTTTGGACAGGTCCCTGAGATACTTTTTTTGCCCGAGGATTTCGCCATGGAAAAAATCCTTGAACTCATCCAAAAGAGCATCCACATCAGCTTTGTTCCTTCCCCGCAAGTCACCGATAAAGTAAAAATATTCTTCCGGAGTAAGGTACCCAATCAAAAAAGACTCATCGATAAAGGAAGAGGTGAAGGGTTTCCAATCTTCACTTGCATTTACTTGGATATCGTGGTTTAGGATTTTACCTGATGTGGGCTGTATCAAATCAAGCAAAAGACTAAAAAAAGTGGTCTTTCCTGCACCATTGTTTCCAACAAGGCCAAAACTTTGGCCTTTCGGGATTTCCAGATGGTCAATGTTCAATACTTGTTGGGAGCCATATTTTTTTGTGAGGTTATCCGCGGTAATCATCTTCGTTCAGTTGTTTGGTGTTATTTGAATTAGCTATTTTTTTCTTTGAATCCGGCAATCATGCCATATTTCTTGTTTCGGTATTGTTCCGTGATATGATCCAAAAGCTTGTTCTTCAGCATAAATCCCACGATGCCCATAATGGATAGGACGGCAACGCCCACTTCCACAGAGAAAATGTAATAGAAAATTGTAAAAATAAGTATGGGCGCTCCCAAGACGGGCAACATGATCAAAAATTGGGTGCCGCTCGTGCCTTGCATGTTCCCGAAGGGGCTTTTATCCAATTCAATACGCTTTTTGTTAAATGAGCCGAAATACAAAATCACCGGAATATTTACGCCAAGATTGTACAGGGCACTTCCAAAATTGATGGCCAGTGCCTCCCAACCAAAGTATACATAAGGAATCGTCAATAAGAACATTATCACAACACTTACTGAAATTAGGCCCGCTTTGGAATCCAAATACTTGCGCAGTGGGATATTCTGTGACATCATCATGCTGTAGTAGGCGCTATCCCAAGCTGGAATAAACTGTCCGAAGTTTGCCAAAAAAATACCTGTCATAAAAATGCCCAAAAAAGCAAACATGGGCATGGCGTTGGCATATATTTCCTGGGTATAGAAAATAAGACCGTAAAAAACGAACAATAATGAAATAAACACCTGTGCCTTGGTTCGTTTATTGCGCCAAATCAATTTTAAATCAAGCTGCAAAAAAGGGGCAATGTCCCCAAACCTTCGGGTCCAGGCCAAATCAGAAGACTTGGCTTCCTGTTTTTTGGCCTTTAGGGAATCATCCAAGAAAAGTCGGTTTCGGAGAAATTTATAATTCAGCCCATAAACAAAGATTGCTGATCCTAGCGGAGCCAAAAAAGCAACAGGATACGCATAGAGTGCATGAAAAATTGGTCCAAAAAAGGCTTTTATGGGTGCGATTTGAAAATAATCCAACCCATAAAACAAAAGAATCAATCCAATAATGACGAATAGAGCTTTGTCACTTTTGTTTACAATAAAATTGACATAATTGACACAGAGCACAATCGCGAAAATAGAAACCAACCACAGTAATACATTTAAAAAAGGATACCCCTTGAACAACAGCACCACGCCAAAAGGGAGAAAGAAAAAAATCGCGAAAAAATTATACATGGACGCGCCAGACCTTCCCAAAATATAGTGGGTTATAGTACTTTTCTTAATGGGGAGAATCAAAAAGGGTTTGATATCCATGACCGGGAGCTTCTGAAGGAAATACCGAAAAAACATTTCAATCAACACCCAGTATATCAGATATTGACTAAGTGTCCAAATGGGACTTTGGTCCGGGTTCAACTTCTTAAGGATAAAATAAATACCGGCACCGGTCAGGACCAGGGCGGCCAACATATAAACCGCGAAAAATATCATGAGGATTTTCAGGGCAATCCCTTTACCAAAAGAGGAAGACCGAAAAAAGGATTTCCACTGAAGTCGAAAAAAGTGTCTGAACATCGGTTGGCAATTTTCACCAAGTTAGTCATGAAAATTGAAGTTTTGTTACAAAGCGCTACAATTTTATAAAATCTGGGAATTCTCCAAGGACTTATCCTTAGTTTTACAAAAAATTGTTTTGATGAATGATTTTCATGCATTGAAAATATCGGAAGTGCGCCCCCTTACACCAAGTTCGGTGGCTTTAACTTTCGATGTTCCAGATTCCTTGGGCGAACTTTTCTATTTTACAGCGGGACAGTACATCACATTAAAACACGGAATCAACGGGGAGGAGGTAAGAAGGGCTTATTCCATTTCCTCCGCACCTTCTTCAGGGGAACTTACCATAGGGGTCAAAAAAGTACCGAACGGGGTATTTTCCGTATATGCCAATGAATCCCTCAAGGTAGGCGATACCCTAGAAGTTATGCCACCGGAAGGAAGGTTCGTTTTTGAAAGTGGAAACTCCCAAAAAAATGTTGCCGCTTTTGCCGCAGGTAGTGGAATTACACCGATAATTAGTATTGCCCAGACCGTTTTGGAGAGCCATCCGGAAAACACTTTTGTTTTAGTATTTGGAAATCAGACCCCTTCAGAAACCATGTATCTAAGTAAAGTTCAAGAACTCCAAGAGAAATATACTGAAAGGTTTTCCGTTCAACATCTTTTTAGTCGTTCACATGAGGAACAGGCACTCTTTGGAAGAATTGAAAGCTCAACGGTCAATTTTATTATCAAAAATCGCTTTAAAGATTTGGAGTTTGACGCTTTTTATTTGTGCGGTCCCGAGCAAATGATAGACACGGTTTGTGATACGCTCAAAAACAATGGGATCCCTGATGATAAAATTCTATTTGAGCTTTTCACGGCATCGACCAAAACCGAGGATACCCTATCCGAAGAACTGGACGGAGAAACAGAAGTTGAGGTAGTTTTGGACGATGAGACCTTTTCCCTGAGCATGGATAAAAAAGACTTTATCCTTGATGCATTGCTTAAGGAAAACATTGATGCGCCTTACTCCTGCCAGGGCGGGGTTTGTAGCAGCTGTATTGCTCGCGTCACAGCAGGGAAAGCGGAGATGGTGAAAAACCAGATACTTACGGATGACGAAATTGATGAGGGGTTTATTCTTACCTGTCAAGCTCATGCGCTTACTTCCAAATTGACCGTGGATTTTGATGATGTTTAACCCATTTTCCATGGAACCTCTCACTTTCAAAGCATTCATTGGAAACTACGTTTTTCTTCCCGAAAAGGATTGGGAAGAAATCTTAAGATATCTTGAGGCGTTATCCGTAAAAAAAGGGGAGCTTTTGTTAAAGGAGGGCCAAATATGCAATTACGTTTATTTTTTGGAAAAAGGCCTACTTCGATTTTCAATGCTTAAGCACGGGGAATATGTAACCAAATTTTTCACTGAGGCTCCCTATGCCTTTACTTCCCAATATAGTTTCTCCAACAGACTGCCTTCCCGGGAAAATATTGAAGCCCTTGAGGATTCCGGCATGTGGAGAATTTCTTATGAGGACAGTAATGCACTATTTCGTTTGGAGTCTTGGAACACTTTTGTCAGAAAGCTTATTCAGGAGGTGCAGTTTTTTACGGAATTGATTTTGGAGGAAGCCCAAAATGAGACCGCAGAAGAACGATATGCCAAACTGCTACAATATCGCCCTGGACTCGTTCAACGGGTAGCCCAAAAACATTTAGCTTCTTACCTCGGAGTTACTCCCCAATCATTGAGCAGAATCCGTACCAAAATCCAAAAACCATCATAAGTTACCATATGGTAAGTTTTTTTGGCCGGGCCCGATATAGCTTTACCAAAAAAAATGAGAAACACCATGATTTATCTTGGCTTGGCCCTGCTGCCCATGGGTGCCGGCGCCCAAGAAAAAGCGCAATCCAATAAGCACTTTTGGAATACCGTGGAAACTTCCGCAACTCCGGAAAAAATTTGGGCCATTTGGACTGATGTCCCCAATTGGAAAAAATGGGATACCGGTCTTAAAGACGCTGAACTGGAAGAGCCGTTCGGGTTAAATGCTAAAGGCAAGATTATTTCGTTACAGGGCCGTAAATCACGGTTTAAAGTGACACAATTTGAACCTGGAGAATCCTATACCTTCAAAACCAAGCTTCCTTTTGGTGCCTTATATGTAAAACGCTTCTTGGAGTCGGAAGAAGACACTACTTATTTTACACATGAAGTATGGTTTACGGGATTGGCGGCAGGAATTTTTGCGAAGCGATTTGGTCCAGAATTCAGAAACATGTTACCCGAAGTAATGGAAAAAATAAAGATATTGGCAGAAGAATGATGATCTTAAAAATTGTTTACGCCGCTAATATTCTGGTAGCTGGATGGATTAGCATTACCAGCTTGTTTGCGCCCAAGCGGGCCGTCAGCTCTGTTTTTCAGAATACGGTGACCTATTCAGAGGCCATTCGTTTGGTAGGATGTTTATGGGGTGCCATCTTTATTTTATCCGTTTTGGGCCTCTTTTATCCCAAAAAAATGGCTTTGGTTCTACTGTTTCAGCTGATTTACAAAGGAAGTTGGCTCGTGTTTGTGGCCTTGCCCGCTATCTTGGAGAAAAAACCGTATCCATCCGGTATGGCTGCATTTTTTGTGGTTTGGTGTGCGGTGTTACCTTTTGTAATTCCTTGGAAATCTATTTTTCAATAAGTAAGGAATCCAGAGCGCGACTTCCATGATCGTACCCAATCTGGTACGCTTTCTCAATTCCTTTTTTATCCAGCACCCCAATTTTTTCAAGCGCCTTAGGTTCAATGAAAAAATCGCATTCTGAAAGCTTTTTGTGACTTGAAGCATAAATCATCAAACCAGTGACCCTGCCTGCCAGTTGTAAAGAATTTTTAAGGTCTTTTTTCTGAACTTCACCTGCGATGGAAACATTGCTTCCTATAATAAAATCCACCTTACCATCTACATATTCTTTAGGGAAGTTGTTCATCACCCCACCATCAGCATAAAGGGTATTTTCGATTTCCACAGGACTAAAAACCGGTGTCAAAGCCGCTGAAGCCAACAGTGGGTGTATCAGTTCTCCACTTGAAAATACTTTTTCAGAACCTTTGAGCAAGTCCGTTGCTACCACAAAGAGCGGTTTTTGAAGGGCTTCAAAAGTGTTTTCGGGGAAGAAGCCTTTAAAAATGGAGTAATAGCGATTTGTATCGATAAAGCCCGGCTTGTTGATAGCAAAAAAATTGTAGCGAAAAAGTGGTGTTTCCCGGAAGAACCTGAGCATGTCGCCCACCGAATTTCCATTGGCATACAAAGCTCCGATCACTGCGCCGATGCTGGTTCCTGAAATAACTTCTGCCTCAATATCATGTTCCTGCAAAGCCTTTATCAACCCGATATGGGCCATACCCCTAACGCCTCCTCCCGATAGGACCAATCCAATAGATTTTTCTTTGAGCTGCGTTTGGGACATCATTAGTACGGCTTAAAAGCATAACAAAAGTACTATTTGAACTTAAAACTTACGGATTGTGGGGCCATTTTAGCAAAGCGTTACCGACTACCAGGTTTGTGCTTTCCTTCCCGACAAGTGGAAATTGCATTTCATCGATAAATTACCGTTCGTCGACCGTACCGCGCTATACCCGCCAATTTGGTAACCGACTTGAAGGTCGGAATGTTAAAATTTTGATTTTATAAGCTTCACACGTAATGGCACGCCCATAAATTCGAACAAAACGGTATACTTTTTTATCGTAAGTTTACGTAAAGGCTTTTCTCATTGCGAACTACATTACAGAATGACACCGCTATCCTGTTCTTTGCCAATTCGGCAGAGGAAGATTTCGCACGCAAAAAATTTGATTATCGGGCGGTCTCCCTTTTTCAGGATTTGACCCAGCATACACTCAAAACAATAGAATCCACCGGGCTTCCCTTTTTTCATTTTACGGAAAAGGAACAACTGGGCAACACCTTTGGCGAACGCTTTGCCCATGCCTTTGCTTCTCTTTTTGCGCTGGGATATACCAAAGTGATTTCGGTAGGAAATGATAGCCCCAACTTGACGGCCCAACATATTCTAAAAGCGCAAGAGCAAGTGTCAAAAGGTAATGCCGTAATTGGTCCATCGTTGGATGGAGGGTGTTATCTAATGGGTTTTCATCGTGATAGCTTTCAGAAAGAATCTTTTAAAGCCTTACCTTGGCAGAGTCCAACCTTGCATCAAGAGCTGCTGCTTCAACTGGATATGCAGGGCATGGAGCTGACCTTATTGGGCATCTTGAACGATATTGATTCCATGAGAGATGTAAAACGCCTCTCCAACTATATCAAGACCGTTTCCGCGTATTGGATCGGTCTGTTCGGTACCTTATTCAACTTTGGGAATCCAAAGGAATTAGCTCCCATTCCTATTTTTGAGACCCATTCTTTTTCAACTCCTTTTAACAAGGGTTCGCCATTCAGGGACTAAATTTCCACAGACCCAAAAACCTCAACGACTGAGGTACTTATTTAATTCATGCACCTTGGTGCGCATTCAAAATTTATTTAAGCAAAACGCAATGGCAAATTCATATTACGATCCTGCAGATTTAAGAAAGTTTGGAAAAATCACCGAATGGAGTGAAGAGTTAGGCACTAAATTTTTCGACTATTACGGAAAAGTTTTCGAAGAAGGCGCATTGAGCGCGAGAGAAAAGTCCTTAATTGCTTTGGCCGTATCCCATGTGGTCAAATGTCCTTATTGCATTGACGCCTACACAAAGGACGGTTTGCAACGCGGCATTACCAAAGAAGAAATGATGGAAGCCGTGCACGCGGGTGCCGCGATTGAAAGTGGTGCCACCTTAGTTCACGGGGTACAGATGATGAACAAGTATAACAAATTATCCATGTAATACCGGCTGTTTAATGGAAAGTATAATGCATCAGCTTAAAAAGGCCAAAAAACCAAAGACCAAAACCCTCCATGCCCGTAAGGATGAGCTTGCTTCGGCCAATAGGCAATTGGAGATATTGAACGGTGGGCTTTTTGCTGAAGGGGAATTGCCTTCTTTTAAGGATAAAATTTCGGAAATTGGTCACTTCCCGTTGCGTCCCAATAGATTGGAAATTCTGCAGATTAACGTAGGTTATATGTGCAACATTACCTGCGAACACTGCCATGTGGATGCCGGACCTGGGCGGAAGGAAATCATGACCACAGAGACCATGGAAATGTGCCTTGAGGTAATCCGCAACACTGGGGCACATACCTTGGACCTGACTGGTGGTGCTCCTGAAATGAACCCTCATTTTCGATGGTTCGTAGAAGAGGCCGCGAAAGCGGGTATCAAAGATTTTATTGTGCGGTCCAACCTGTCCATTATTATGGCACACCCCAAATTCCGCGACCTACCCGATTTTTTTAAGGAACACAATGTGCACGTAGTTTCTTCCTTACCGCATTATACCCGTGGAAAAACGGACAAGCAACGCGGCGATGGCGTTTTTGACGCCTCCATACAAGCCCTATTGGAACTCAATGAAAGAGGGTACGGTAAACCTGGAAGTGACTTGAGATTGGACTTGGTCTATAATCCTTCCGGAGCATTTTTGCCCGGTGACCAAGCAGCCCTGGAAAGCGATTTTAAAAATGCGCTTCTCGAAGATTTTGGCATTCACTTCCACAGTCTTTTTGCCATTACCAACCTGCCCATTTCGCGATTTTTAGACTACCTCATCGCCTCTGATAATTATGATGATTATATGTATGCCCTTGTGGATGCTTATAATCCTGGAGCGGTGGCCAATGTGATGTGTACCAACACCATTTCCATAAGTTGGGATGGCTGGTTGTACGATTGCGACTTTAACCAAATGTTGGGGCTTAAAGTGGCCAGTAAGGTCAAACATATTAAGGATTATAATGAAGATATCCTGAACGACAGGAACATTATTATTTCCCAACACTGTTATGGGTGTACGGCCGGAGCTGGAAGTAGTTGCCAAGGAACGGTGGCGTAAAATTAGGATTCACTTATCGGTTTCATATATGAAAAGCATCCTTTGCCTTTTTCATTAGGGCATTCGGATTGAACTCATATAAGCCCAAACAATAAACAGCACTTGTAAAGGAATTCTAAACCAGAGATAGGAAAGCCCATTTCCTTCAAAGGTTGCTTTTTGATAGTCTACTTGGTGAATGGCGGCATAAATATTCGCCGGCAGCATCAATAGGAGAAAAATAATCAAAGTCCATCCGCTAATCACTTTTAGCTTTGGGATAAGTAAGCCAACGGCCAAAAGGATTTCAAAAAGTCCTGTGAGATGAACAAAGCTTGTCTTGAATGGAATCCATTCAGGTATCATCATGGACATGCCCTTGGTATATACGAAATGCCCCATGGCCGTAAAGCACAACATGATGGACATCGCTATTCTTGCTGATAATGCAAAATCATAGTGCTTATAAATGAATTTCACCACGAAAATGGCAATCACAAAGCTGATTAGAAGTACGAGTAGAGGTTTCATAAGGTCATCCTTTAATTCATTTACAAAATTCATAAATGATTCCAGGGCAGACAATGAACCCAGGTTAAGTAATTCGCTTTCGTATTCTGCTTAAGGCTTGAGGAGTAACCCCAATATAAGAGGCAATGTATTTTAGGGGAATCTGTTTCAATAATTTGGGGCGTTCCAAGAACAGGTCCAGATACCGTTCTTCCGCGGTTTTGCTAAGCAAGGCAATTTCCCGTTTCGATTTTATCAAAAACATATTTTCCGCCATTCTCCGCCCAATAATATTTCCGCTTTCGGTTTTTTGATACACCTCTTGAAGGTCTCCATATGATATTTGCCACAAGGTTGTGTGGGTCAGCGTTTCAATTTGATATTGGGAAGGTGTTCGGGTGATAAAGGAATCATAGGCTGTGACAAATTCGTTCTCAAACAAAAAACCAAAGGTCAGGTCGCTTTCTTCTTGAGGAATATAATACCGTACTATCCCTTCCGAAATAAAAGAAAGGTAATTCTCAACTTCACCAATTTTGATAAGCACTGTGTTTTTCTTGAGGGTTCGCTGCTGCAGTTTTGAAGAAAAGAAGTTCCAGTCTGCACTATGCATTGGATGGATATGGTCTATGAATTTTTTAATTTCTTCCATACTGGATTTTGCTTGTGGCTAAAATGCG
>NZ_CAKZYF010000207.1 GCF_937884665.1 uncultured Allomuricauda sp.
GTTGGAAAATAAGCATTTACCTTTTTGATTAAACACTAACTAGCTAAGTTTTAAACACCTTATTGACGGTAGTTATTTTGGCATAAATCTACTCGGGTCTTCTTTTTCCTTTCTAATTCGCTCCTTTTCAATTTCTAATCGTTTCTTTTCTTCATCACTTATTTCACTTCGGGTTTGTGTGCTTTTTTCATTTACTGTAGAATTTAGTTTTCTATTAGGTGTCTTTTGAGGTTTCGATTCAGATGTTCGTTTTAAAAGAGAGATAGCGATAAATACCAGTAATATAATTGAAGAAATGACTCCAAATAATATTGAATTTTGAAACAAAATTATTGTTCCTAGTACGGAAAAAATTACTCCCCAATACTGCATAGGAATCCAAAAAAGAGTGTGGTTATTTTTAATTTTTAGTTTTTGTCCTGTTTTTTCATCAATTACTATTCGTTCATTTTGTAAATTCCATTTTTTCCCAAAAAACCAACTAAAAATTCCAGTCACAAAAGCAGTTATCACAAACCCATAGTCTGAATATTCGTCTGGTAATACTAAAAAACATAAAAATAGTGTTGCCACTAAAATTAGTATAGATAGAAAACCTCGACCTGACCATACAATCATTAATTTAATTTTAAAATAAGGCTTACTCCCGTTTTTAGTCTTTTTTCAGCTTGTTCCGACTTTTTATTTCCGAGTTTAAATACCACTAATGAAATGGGATATAATTCGTTTGAATCAATGATATCTTCCGATAACTGAAGTACTGGAATTTCAATCAAAAATGACCAAGGGAATTGACGGATGCTGGATTTAAATTGACAATGGGTGTTGTTTATGGTAGTAAATGCTTTTCCTACCAAACCACAACCGACCACTACACACAGGTACATAGCTCAGAAATGGGCATCTCAGGATGATGTTTAATGTAAATTCTAAGTGAAGGGTAAAAGGTGGTGGTTTTCCCTTTAATTGTTTTCAAACTTAAAAAAATCCATTCAGAAAAGATTGCACTTATCCGTTTCGGTTATAATGCGGTAGCGGATGGGCAGTTTTGCGCCAAAGGCCCGCGTCAGGGATAACCGCAAAGGAACTGGCGCGTTTGGATGACGAGCAAAAATAACTATCAACAGATTTGCCGGACCTGTTTTGTTTTTTTCAAAGTAAGAAAAGTTGGTTTTTACTTGATAAAGATAGCTATGGTTTATAGCCATTGTTGGGCACCGTACTTTTTTGTTTGAAAATACCATAATCTGAAAACTCATCTGACTTAGTAGTTTTTTTAGGTTTCAGAAAGTAGGTGCGATTAGAAATCAGAGTATTCGTTCCATCATTGGATAACTCGAGATTTTCAACTATTATCTCAGTCACTAAATTGTTCGCTATTCCAATTATAATGTTCCCTTTTTTTACTTTTAAAGTGTCGAGTCGTGAATGATGAACCGATTTGGAATTACATAAATCGTAAAACTCTAAACTGTCTCTCGTTTCCTTAAATTCGGAATAATCGAACCAAATTGTTCCTTTTCCTTTTTCCCTTAGACCATTTCGTTGATATTTTAATATTGAAATATTTAATCCATGATCTGCTAGTTCATATGAATCGATTGGTTTAAAGGAAATTCCATTTTCTTTATCAGGCCAATTTCGTTCTATTGCATTGATACAAAATTTACTCGGAATACCATTTAATTTGTTGATTGGTAATTTATTTATTCCAGCGATTGTAAATTTTTGGGTAGTATCTAAAATTGCATAACCGAATAAGTGAGAATCTCGTCCTCCCCATGCATTATACTTATAAATGGCTTTAGATGTTCCCGCTATCTTTTGTTCGAAAAGAGTGATATCCCACTCTCCCGGTTTACAACCGCAGAGAATTATGAAAAATCCGTAACAAACAATTTTAATTATATTTTTCAACTTTGAAATGATTTCGAGTATTGTGCACAACGGGCTTGTATATGAAAAGTAGCAGATTAGAAGTGCTATTACTTTGGTTTTCGGATTAAGATTAACAGAAGAGCACAAGTTTTTAAAACTTGTACTTTCTAGACTATTTTTTTTCTCTTGTATTGTGTGCCGTTATTTCTTTGGCTTTAAATAATTCGCTTCCTTTCTTTGTCAAAAAAAACAGGCAATTGAGCCGATTATATTATAAAGTATAATTATTACCCAACCTGTTCCAAGGCGCCATTCAAAGCCAAGTTTTAAAATCTTCAGAATCCAGTTGGATGGAAAATAACCTGCTTTCATATCATAATAATGCCACAACATTCCTCCAAAAGGTGAGCTTAATAAAATTGTTATGATTATTATCAGAAAAGTCAAAAGAATTTGTTTTGTCACTTTCTGTTTTAGAAAAGTTTCAGCAAATAAAGTAGCAATCACTCCATAAAAAAAACAGGGAATAACGATAAACGAAATGGGATATTCCCAGTGATACAAAAACATTCTGTATAAAGCTCCAAATACATAATGTTCAGGCATTATTACCCATAAAATATAGTATAGAATGGTCGCAAGGATAAAACTTGTTATCCAATAAAAAAGAAGTCTTTTAATTGCTTTATTCAATTTGTTTTAGTCTTTCTGTTTTTATGGAACACAGCGAAATAAGATATGATTCGTTTTAATTAATGTTATTGACCAATAACTAAAATACCGGAATTTCAATCAAAAATGATCAAGGGAATTGACGGATACAGGATATGGGTTGACCATGGACAGAATACTGATAAAGTGACCTTGTTCGTTTTGTATCGGGACGACCTTCCTTCAACTTCCTTGCTCCCATACAAGATTTCTCGCTTCCACCTTGTTTCAGCTCGAAATGACAAGCGTTTTCCTTTTGTCATTTCGAAAGGGTGAAACGACTGAGAAATCTAAAACCAACAAAGAACTTTTCCTTTCCAATACGTTTTAATTGGAAATAACAAAATAGGGTAATAAAAAACGCCGCACTTTCGTGCGGCGTTATATGAATTGAATTGGAAATTATTTATCGGCTTAGTATGCCCACATATCTTGCTCGCGGTCGCGAATCACTTCTTTGATTCTATTAGCTTCCAAAAGTTGGAAAAGCGCATTATCAAAGACGTAATCGTCTATTTCACGGTCACCGTGCACATTTTCTTCTTTGTAGATTACTCCATTGAAGCGTCTTGCGTTCAAGAGCATATCAAAAGAAATGGGTCTAGCGGAATTCCTTTGATTGTACACTTTGGCATCGTGCAAAATCTGTCTGGCTGCAGGATACCACACCCAGAACAATTCCACTTTATTTTCCCCAGGATCAACAGATTCATCGTCAATAAAGTTAACGTCAGGAGCAACTGGGGCAATCCCCAACAATCGGTATTTCAATTCACCTTGACGTTTGTCGAAATACCAGATTCCCTTGATTCGGTACTCTTCAATATCGGCTGCTGTCAAATCCCTTTGGTTGATAAACTCCGCGGAAATTTGTTCACCGGCGTTCAATTGCTCATACCCCAAGTCGGTCGTATCCACTTTTTGCAAGGTTGCTGACAAATCATCCAATCTACGTTTTTCGGTAAAATAGGAGTCTGCATACACCTCGGTCAAGTTTCCATTTCTGATGTTTTTCATCAAGACGTGGTACAACGACCTTCTATCTGGACCAATACCTATGGTATCGGTTGGGTAGTACAAGGGAAAGTTTACACGCTCGTCCAGGTCAACGATTTCCCATACGGTCTTTGACCAGAGGATATCGCGATCATCCACATAACCATAAGCTAAGGGAGCATCTGCGTCCTGCGCGATTTGTGCTTCGGTCTTTTTCCCAATATCTTCTGGCAACTTGGCATTCAAAATATTTGCCTGTGCCATTATGGAGACGGGCAGTAGACCTAAAACTCCAATTACGAATACATTTTTCCAATTCATGATTTTCTGTATGCTTTATTTTAGTTTGTAAGCTCCACTACCACAGGAGAAACTTTCTTCAACTTGTAGCTCCTATTATTGGTAATGTAAGCGTTGATATCAAAAATCTGAACAGCTTCACCTCGTCTAGCTCGCTTCAAGGCAGATTTGGCCTGTGCGTTCAATTTGTTTCCGTTTACGACAATGGTAGGTTGACCTGGTACTTTGAACTTGAATCCACCAACGGCGAGGTTCAAATCGAAGTCAAAGTCTTCCAACATAGCGCTCACAGTAGAAATTTCAAGGTTTCGCCTTGGCATTTTCACACTACCCGCTTCACCACGGACGGTTCCACTAGGTCTTGGAATATCCTTGATACGGAATTCTGACTTGGTAGAGATTGGCTTACCATCAGGCAAGGTACCTGAAGCAGTAATCGTGACTGTTCTACCAGTACCTGGATTCATAACGTAGTTGCTACCACTTCGCTTGGATAGACCAGGAGCAGAAGCTCTAACTTTATTGTTGGGAATACCGGGAATGGAGATTGTCATAGGGTTGGCAACGCCTCGATACACTACATTCATTTTATCCGCAGAAATTACGGCCGCATTAGGTTTCGTTATTGTTGCAAAAGTACTGTTTACATCCACCGGAACTTCTTCTCCATCTTGTTGGAAAAATAAGGTTCCTTTAATTGTATGGTCTCCAGCTGCACCTGCACTAATCAGCAGTTTAACTCCTCCTTCTTCTAGAATATAATCCTTGTCTTCTGCTAATTTTCTTCCGTCCAAGGTCAATTCAGCTCTTTCAGGTTTAGCAGTATTATCTGTTTTGCTGACAATGATTTTACCATCATACTTCTCTCCTGTGTAAAATGCTGTTTTAGAGGCGTCCAAAGACGTGGCGAAGTTCTTTAAAGAAACCGCCTCGGTCAAATTACCCTCCAACAGTCCTTTTAAAACTTCTTGCTCCGTAGACATTACATCTGCCTGAAGTTGTGTAACTTTTGTCAAAGAAGCCACCAATGGGTACCCCTCAAAATGGTAATTTATCCAGTCCACTTTTACCTTATCTCTAAGTCTAGTGACTTTACCATCTTTATCACCAGTCTCAAATCGGGTCTGTACGGCCCCTTTTATTTCAGACATATTCTCGGGAAGAACCGTAGAGATTTTATCTCTATAATTTGTCAATCTAGACAAAAACTCTTCACCTTCTGGTTTCAATTTATCCCCTTGAAAGAATAAGTTGTCCAAATAATCCGATTTATCCATAACCACATAGTTATTGGGATCTTCCTGATCGGCCAACATACCTTTTTTCAATTCTTCAAGGTATTCATAATACTCTAGGGATAATTTTTGTACTTCTTTGGCTTTTTCAAACAAAGGTCCATACTTGATTGCATCTTCCGACGCTTTGGTCTCCAGACCTCCAAAGTATGCCAAATTGTTTGCTTCGGCCTTTTCGTTGGAAGTCTCCAACTTAGCATTCATCAAACCGAATGCCGCCAGTACTTCCTTGCTCATATTCAATGCCAACATCGCGATGAAGATCAAATACATAAGGTTGATCATCTTCTGACGTGGTGTTGCTTTTCCTGATGCCATGTTATTTATCTAATTAGAATTAATAATTAATTTGATTTGGGTCTTGGTATATCAATCAATATCCCAATTAGTTTCTGCTACCCATGGCAGATAGCATATTTCCGTATACGCCGTTCAAGGAAGAAAGATTGGTGGCCAAAGACTCCATTTGTTCTTTCAACGCACCTGCATTTTGAACTACTTCCTCATTGATCGAAGCTTGACGGCTTGCACTCTCCAATTGAACTTTGTACAGACTGTTCAAAGATTCCATTTGAGCAGCAGCATGGGACAATTCTTCAGAGTACTTTTTCGTGTGTTGGATAGCATCTGTTGTAGGGGCTATATTTTTGGCAGCACCCTCAAAACTCTTGATGCTTTCACCCAAACTGGAGAAAAGCTCAGAATCGATATTCGCCTCTTTCAATAAATCGTCCAATTTTCTGGAAAGAAGACCTTCAGCCTCTTTGGCCTGCTTAGCGTCATTCTTGTTGCCTTTGGATTGTCCATTGGCCAATTCTGGATAAACCAATGACCAATCGTATTCATCGTCCACTGGTTCAAATGCACTGATGGCAAAAATCAATGCCTCAGTAATAAGACCTACCGCAAGAAGTAAACCACCAGTAAGGGGTCCGAACTCCCAGTGAAGGATTTTAAATAGTGCACCAATAATTACCACTGATGCTCCAAGCCCGTAGGCCATGTTAAACAGTTTTTTTGTTGATTTTGACTGTGCCATAATTCTAGTTTTAATTAAGTTATATAATAAGTATTTGGTTACTGGTTAAAATACTATACTTTAAATTTTGTCCATTTAGTTGGGAAGTCCTCTTCTTCCGTTGGTGGAGTCTTCTTCACCCATATAATCTTGTACAGTCCTGAAGCCGATATAACTTCTGGCCGAATCTTGATATTCATAATCCCTTGTGCTCACCTGAAGGAAGTATGCTACATCCTTCCAAGAACCGCCACGAATCACTTTTCTTTGATTGTTTCCTGAACCGATATTCGGGTTCATCGTAGAAAGATATTCATACGCCCCTTGGTCAAAGCTGGAACTGGTCCATTCAGAAACATTACCTGCCATATTGTACAAATTGTACTCGTTAGGTTCATAGGACTTTGCTTCAACCGTGTAAAGGGCTGCGTCAGCGGCATAATCTCCGCGCTGTGGTTTAAAATTCGCCATGAAACAACCCGTATCACTGATAACATAAGGCCCACCCCAAGGATAGGTTCCTCCTTCAATACCACCACGGGCAGCATATTCCCATTCGGCTTCAGTAGGCAATCTAAATTGGTTCACGAATTGTCTACCTCTACTTTTCTGGTCATCATTCTTAAATTTGGTTCTCCAGTTACAGAACGCTTTGGCCTGCATCCAGTTCACCCCTACTACAGGATAATCGCTGTAGGCATCATGCCAAAAGTAATCGTTGTGCATGGGTTCATTGTAGGAATATTCAAAATCCCGGATCCAAACCGTGGTATCTGGATATATTTCCAGTTCTTCTTGTCTGATAAAATCTTTTCGTCTTCCACTTTTGGCTCTGGCGGCTGCTTCAATATCCATCCAGTTGTAACTGTATTTCAATTTGGTAACGTCAACCGTCCTTTGCCCATTGTAGCTCTCCTCTTCGGGAATGTAAAGTGAGTCCATGACCTCAGCGTAGTATTCGTCGGGGTAATCTGAAGTATCCCAAACCAAATCCACGTCTTTGTTCAAAGCACGGCCTTCATAACCCGTTTCACCAAGTCCCGCATAGTTGTCCAACATGTAGCGCTCATAGACTGAAATTTTTGTGGTATCGGTATCCTTAAAGGCATAATCCCCAATTCCTTCATCTTCTGATCCTAAGCCCAGTTCATCTGCCAAAATGGCCAATTTAGTTCTTGTTATGGAATCTTTTACCCATTCTACAAACTGACGGTATTCACTGTTGGTAATTTCAGTATCGTCCATGTAAAACGAACGCACAGTAACGGTACGTGTGGGAGCATTGAGCACCTTGGCCTGGTCTTCCTCGGCCTTACCCATTACAAATGAACCTCGGGGAATCAATTCCATTCCGTAGGGTTTTTCAGGATACCATTTTTTTCCCTTTACCCCGACTAGTTCACCTTTTGACCTTGATTTAGAACCGCAACTGGTCAGTAAAAAAACAAGTGCTAGAGATGAAAAGAATAGCTTTCTCATACTTTAGGTTAAATTATTCGATTTAGATTTTTTAAACTGTGCAACACAATTTTATATTTCCAAAACTGTTTTTCACCCAAATTATTGTGCAAAAACAATTTATACTCAAAAATAATTTGTTCAGTTAAAGCCCTTTCTGTAGGCCTTGAACCACCGTTCTGGAATATTCTGGTTGCAAGCTTCCAAATAGTCCTCTTCAGTGCATGGTAATAACGCTGGTGAATTTGTTTTAGTATGCCCTGGAAGAATTGTTGGGACTTCTACCCACCATCTTTCGGTTACATGACTTTTGAAGAAGACAAGTTCTTCTGTATCGGTAGGAACGGTAAACTTGGTAAAGTCTTCGTTATTTGAGGTGGGATGTTCTTCCACCCGGTAGGTAATTCCTTCTAAAAAATACCAGATAAGCTGGGCTATCATCTGGAACCCTTGGTGGGAGTTATCGCCCTCATAAATCCCGAAAACTGAGACCGTGTTGCTGAGTCCGGCATAACGGGCTATGGCACAAATCTCCCTTCCCGTGAAACCATTGGGAGAAAAACTGTTGCCCATTCCCATCTCACTGGCGCGAACCGACCGCAAATCCAGACTCACAAGATGTGCATTTCGCAGCACGGGTTCTGCAAGCGATAGGTTTGCCGCAATATCCCCGAGGCGGTAGGCATCAAAAAAGAGGCGTTCCATCAAGTCCAATTCTTCTTGGGCGTTGTAATAACTTTGAAAACCCAAATTGGAGAAATTAAAGAGATTGTTGGGCTTATCCGTAATGATTTTGCTCATGTAGGAATTGGAAGAAATCAGTTCTTCGTCCTGCCCAAAATCGAACTTGCTATCTATACTGACCAAGTTCACCATCTCCACTATCTTATCAAAGGCCCTGTACGTGGGGAAGGTGATATCTTGGGTAGCGCCTATTATAATAGGTATTATTTTTTCTTCTAAAAGACCTGCCACAATTTCCTTGACAACAAAATAGGTATCCTCGACAGTCTCCCCCTCTTCCACATCGCCAACATCCAAGATGGTCATGTTCCAGTTTCCCAATAGCAACCGATATAATTGGATACGCATAGCGTCCAAATCCAATGTGAACGGTTTTTTTTCGTAAGCGTTCCGCGTCTCCAATACACCAAAGATGGCGACCGAGGCATTTGCAAATACCGGCAAGCCCTTTTTTTCTGTGTGCTTATGGATATTTTTCCCAAGCGACTGGGGCGGCAACAATTCTGAAAACGCCAGCACTTTATCTTTTACGGGAACCAAAAAATCAAATGCCATTTACTTTTTTGTCTTTGCCTTGGTCTTTTTCTTTGGGGTTTTCTTTTCGATAAGCGCCTTGGCTTCGTCCAAGGATATTTTTGAAGCATCAACATCTTTGGAAAGCTCAACTTTGATCCTACCTTTAATTATATTGTGCCGACCCCATCGCGCTTTTTCAATACGGATGTTTTCTTCGGGCCACTCTTGAACCAGTTTTTCGGCTTCCTTGGTTTTTTTGGCTTCTATCAGTTCTGTGATATCCGAACTGGAGAGATTATCAAAATCGTATTTCTTTCCTATGTTGATGAACATCCCGTCCCACTTGATAAAAGGGCCAAATCTACCTTTCCCCTTGGTCACATCTTTGCCTTCGTATGCAGCAATGGGCGCATCTGCTTTTTCCTTTTCCTTAATAAGTTCAATCGCCCTATCCAAATCTACATCAAAGGCGTTCTCGCCCTGCGCCAAGGAGACAAACTTTTTACCAAAGCGCACGTAAGGTCCGTAACGCCCGACATTAGCTTCAATTTCTTCACCTTTATATACACCAAGTTTCCTGGGCAGTTCAAAGAGTGACATGGCTTCTTCAAAGGTTATGGTGGTAATGGATTGGTCTGGCAGCAAACTGGCAAACTGTGGTTTTTCTTCCTCCTCTACGGTACCAATTTGAACCATGGGGCCAAATCTGCCCAAACGCGCGGCAACTTGTCGGCCAGATTTTGGATCAGTTCCCAAAATGCGTTCTCCACTGGCCCGCTCTGCATTCTCTTCAACGTCCAATACATTCGGATGAAAATCCTGATAAAAGTCTTTCATCATTTTTTGCCAATCTTCGTCACCCGTAGCGATCTCATCAAAATCTTCTTCTACCTTCGCCGTAAAATTGTAATCCAAAATGGTGGTAAAATGACTTACTAAAAAGTCGTTGACAATCATACCAATGTCAGTGGGCACCAACTTGCCTTTATCAGAGCCTATCATCTCCGATAGTTTTTTCTCCAAGACTTTCCCTGATTCCAGCGTCATTTGCAAATACTTCCGTTCCGTTCCTTCCACCGTTCCTTTTTCTACATAGCCTCTATTTTGTATTGTGGAAATAGTGGGTGCATAGGTAGAAGGTCTACCAATTCCCAACTCCTCCAGTTTTTTCACCAAAGAAGCTTCGGTATAACGGTAGGGCGGTCTTGAAAATCGTTCAGTCGCTGTTATATACCTATTTATCAGGGTTTCACCAACCTCCATTGCAGGAAGCATACCATCTTGCTCTTCCGGCTTATCTTCCTCATCAATTCCTTCCAAATATACTTTCAGAAAACCATCAAATTTGACCACTTCCCCATTGGCCAAAAATGTTTCTTCATGCGTGTTGGCATTGATTTTCACATTGGTTCTTTCCAAAACGGCATCACTCATTTGGGAAGCCAGAGTCCTTTTCCAGATAAGCTCGTAAAGTTTAGCTTGGTCTCGCTCCAAAGAAGGAGCTTGCAATTTCATATCTGTGGGACGAATGGCCTCGTGGGCTTCTTGGGCTCCTTTTGCTTTACCGGTGTAGTTTCTTGTTTTACTGTATGCCTCGCCATAGTTCTGAACAATAGCCTCTTTCGCAGCACCAAGGGCCTCGTTGGAAAGATTGACGCTGTCCGTACGCATGTACGTTATAAGTCCCGCTTCATACAAACGCTGGGCAACCTGCATGGTTCTGCTGACGGAAAAGTATAGCTTTCTGGAAGCTTCTTGCTGCAATGTAGAGGTTGTAAAAGGAGGGGCAGGCGATTTTTTCGCAGGTTTTTTATCCAAATTACCCACTGAAAAATCAGCGTTGCCGTTTTGGATCAAGAAGGCCTTGGCGGTTTCCTGTGTTGGAAAGGTTTTCCCCAGTTTCGCAGAAAAAACTTTTCCTTCGGCGGTTTGGAACTCCGCCTTTATTCGGAACGAAGCTTCTGGTTTAAAAACTTCTATCTCCCGTTCCCGTTCCACGATGAGCCTTACTGCCACGGACTGTACTCTCCCCGCTGAAAGTCCTGGCTTAATTTTTTTCCAAAGGACCGGTGAAAGTTGATAACCCACTAAACGGTCCAAGACCCGTCTTGCTTGTTGGGCATTAACCAAATTATAATTGATCTCCCTGGGATTTTCTATAGCTCTTTGGATCGCAGATTTTGTAATGGAGTTAAAAACAATTCGTTTGGTTTTTTCCTTATCCAGTTTCAACTCCTCTGCCAAATGCCAGGAGATGGCCTCTCCTTCCCTATCCTCATCACTGGCCAACCAGATCACATCTGCTTTTTTAGCTAGATCTCTTAACTTTTTGACAAGTGCTTTTTTTTCTTTATCTACCGTGTATTTGGGTTTGAAACCATTGTCCACATCTACCCCCAACTCTTTGGAAGGGAGATCCACAATGTGTCCAAAACTGGATTCCACTTGATACTCCTTACCTAAAAACCGTTCAATGGTCTTTGCTTTGGCGGGCGACTCCACTATGACTAAATTCTTTGGCATGCAATTCCTTTTTGAGCTAACAAAAGTATAGCAAATTTTGGATTTCGAATTTTACGGTCAAAATCAAACAAAAAAATATCCCGTTAAAAACGGGATATCCAGCCGTAAAATAGCGCGACTCTAATTGAGTCCTATTTGACTGATGAGCCTTATGTTGTCGTCCAAATATTCATATTGGTACAATACGTCATCACCAACCATAATGAGATGACTTTCCAAAGGAATGACATCAAACGTAACAATATCTTTAAAGTGGTTTAACAAGGTGATTTCCTCCACATTGGTCTTATCATATACCTTAAGACCGGAAGAACCATCGCAAATGAAGAGTTTTTCCTCCCGAACGCCCAGACCATAGGGTTCTTCCATAGGATACGAGGTGGTAAGTACGGGATTTTCAATATTGGAGATATCCACAATGAACAATCCGCTTTCCAAAGCACCACAGCCATTTCCGCCACGCAAGGTCACATAGGCATAATCCCCATCTACCACCACAGGATCACAGGCCGTTCCATGTTGGAATTCGGAAACAAAGGTGGGTGTAGCGGGCGAGGAGATATCGAAAATGTACATTCCGCGCATACTGCCCAAAAACAGATGCTCTCCCCTGTTAAAGATGGTCTCAATATCGAAGCCGGCATACACGTCTTCCATATCTTTTGGATTTTCCAAATCAGAAATATCAAAGACATTGATGGTATGACTATCTACAGCATATAAAAACTCGCCAACAATCTTAAAGCGCGCCAAAGAGCCACCTTCTCCGGTTCCGGCGCTGTCGTTGGCGGCAAGCACTGCCTCATCAGTGAAGAACAGGTCATCGGTACGGACGTCGGCAATCAATCTTCGTTCTGTCACCGTTTCCCATCCAACTAATACGTCAGTTTCATAATTGTAAGACCCGTATTCAACAATATCTGCTTCAAACGGAAATATCACCCCCTCGCGAAGTACATTTTCCAAACGATTTACTTGTTGAATATCAGTAATGTCCGAAATATCCAATACGATAAGGTCCATAATACTATCGGCATACAGGAAATTGTCTTTTATTGAAATATCCACATTCCCAGGAATCTCGATAAACGCAATTTTAACGGGTTGCTGCGGGTTGCTATTTTCCACTAGGTGAATACCTCTACTTTTATCGTTTATGAAAATGTAGTCCCCATAGGTATACACTTTACCAGATTCGTCAATCGGCTGGGGTGGAACAATATCAACGCCATTGGCAAAATCCGCCTTGCTCAAAATCAAGGGGCGTGCAACCACGTATTCCGCGTATTGATCATCATCTGGAGTGGAATCACTACATGAACTAAAGAAAATCGGGGTGAAGGATAAAAAAAACAACAGTCTATTTTTCATTGGTGTTTAAGTTTTTTGGATGAATTACATGATATAGATTGAAAAGGTTAAACAAAGTTGCGTTTTCATCATTCTAAATTTAACTGCCAATTTGTCACCAAAACGGATTAAATAGTATCTTTGCCTTCCATTGAAATAAAGAATGAACGGAAAAGGGCATAGTGAAAAAATAATGGACGAAAGTCAACAAGGGAGCACCCTTACCCTGGAAAAAACAGAGGACAATACCCGAAAGCTTTACATTGAAAGCTATGGGTGTCAAATGAACTTTTCGGATAGTGAGATTGTAGCTTCCATATTGGCTAAGGAAGGGTTCAATACTACCAATTTGTTGGAAGAGGCCGATTTGGTCCTAGTGAATACCTGCTCTATTCGGGAGAAGGCGGAACTTACGGTAAGAAAGCGTTTGGAAAAATTCAATGCGGTCAAGAAAATAAACCCCGGGATGAAGGTGGGCGTTCTGGGCTGTATGGCAGAACGCCTGAAAAGCAAGTTCTTGGAAGAGGAAAAAATTGTGGATATGGTCGTTGGGCCCGACGCCTACAAAGATCTGCCCAATCTCATCCAAGAAATTGATGAGGGAAGAAATGCGGTCAACGTCCTTCTATCCAAAGATGAGACCTACGGGGATGTCGCTCCGGTGCGATTGAACTCCAACGGGGTAACAGCTTTCGTGTCCATTACCCGCGGTTGCGACAATATGTGCACATTTTGTGTAGTTCCCTTTACACGAGGGAGGGAACGCAGCCGAAATCCCCAATCCATTTTGGAAGAGGCGAACGACCTTTGGGAAAAGGGCTTCAAGGAAATCACCCTACTGGGACAAAATGTGGACAGCTACCTTTGGTATGGTGGCGGACTAAAAAAAGATTTCAAAAGAGCTACGGAAATGCAAAAAGCAACTTCTGTAAACTTTGCCAAACTTTTGGATATGGTGGCAATGGCACAACCTAAAATGCGGATTCGATTCTCCACATCCAATCCCCAGGATATGACGTTGGACGTGATAGAAACCATGGCAAAACATAAGAATATCTGTAATTATATCCATCTCCCCGTGCAAAGTGGAAGTGACCGTATTCTCAAGGCCATGAACCGACTGCACACCCGTGCGGAGTATTTTGAACTCATCGACAATATCCGAAGAATCAATCCCGACTGTGCAATCAGCCAAGATATGATAACCGGTTTCCCGACCGAGACAGAGCAAGACCACCAGGATACCCTTAGCTTAATGGAATATGTGAAATATGATTTTGGTTTTATGTTTGCCTACTCGGAACGTCCGGGAACACGAGCGGCGCACAAACTGGTAGACGACATTCCCGAAGAAACCAAAAAAAGAAGACTACGGGAAATTATTGCATTGCAACAAAAGCACGGTCTATATCGTACCCAACAGCACATAGGCAATATTGAAGAAGTTCTCATAGAAGGGAGTTCCAAGAAATCAGAGGCGCATTGGATGGGAAGAAATTCCCAGAACACGGTTGTAGTCTTCCCAAAAGAGCATTACAAAATAGGTGAGTTTGTTCATGTAAGTATTAAAGAGTGTACCTCGGCCACGCTGATTGGCGAAGCTGTTGCACTAAGTAGCAATAACTAAAATATCATTTGGAACGGATTGCGGAAATTTTAGGGGTTTCCCATCGCAAAATCTGTTTGAAACAACCTTATTCGACGAAACATTGGAAAACGTACAATCCATAAAACAGCGCTTCGAGCTTATCGGTAACGACATCAAGTTGAACCGCGCTATTGAAAAAGCGGTTCAGGTAGCCCCTACGGACATTTCCGTATTGGTGACCGGGGAAAGCGGTGTCGGAAAAGAAGCTATTCCAAAAATAATCCATTCATTATCGCACCGAAAACATGCCAAGTACATTGCGGTCAATTGTGGGGCCATTCCGGAAGGTACGATAGACAGCGAATTGTTCGGTCATGAGAAAGGAGCGTTCACCGGGGCCACCCAAACCCGAAGTGGTTATTTTGAAGTGGCTGATGGGGGTACCATTTTTCTGGACGAAGTTGGGGAGCTTCCTTTGACCACACAGGTGAGACTGTTGCGTGTTCTTGAGAATGGGGAATTCCTTAAAGTGGGATCGTCCCAGGTACAAAAAACAAACGTAAGAATCGTTGCCGCTACCAATGTGAACATGTTTGAGGCCATAAAGAAAGAAAAATTCCGAGAAGATCTGTACTATCGATTGAGCACTGTTGAAATCAATATTCCACCCCTTCGTGAAAGACAAGACGATATCCATTTGTTGTTTCGAAAATTTGCCTCAGATTTTGGACAGAAATATAAAATGCCCACAATTCGGTTGGAAGAAGAGGCCATTGGTCGCTTGTTAAAATACAGGTGGCCTGGAAACATAAGGCAGTTGCGAAACATTGCCGAACAGATTTCTGTTCTTGAATCCAACCGAAGCGTTTCCGCGCCCACTTTGGCCAGTTACCTCCCCAATGCCAATAGCAGCAATTTGCCGGCAGTGGTCGGACAGGAGAAAAACGAGAGTGATTTCAGCAATGAACGTGAAATATTGTACAAGGTACTTTTTGATATGAAGAGCGACCTGAACGATTTGAAAAAGCTAACCCTGGAACTTCTCCAAAACAACGATACAGAAAAAGTCCAGGAAGAGAATGAGACTTTGATTCGAAAGATTTACGGAAATCAAGAAAATCAGCCTACCAAAATAGAGGAAACCCTATCCACAGAGGTGCTGCATCTTCCTGAGCCCGTCCTGGAAAACTCCTACGTCCAAGTTCAAAGGCCCTCTGAAGATAGATATCACTTTGCAGAGGAAATCCAAGAGGAAGAAACGCTCTCTTTGCAAGAAAAAGAAATTGAGCTCATTAAAAAGTCCTTGGAGCGCAACAGGGGCAAACGTAAAGCTGCCGCCTCAGAACTGGGAATTTCCGAGCGCACCTTGTATCGAAAAATAAAACAATACGATTTATAAGTAGTAAAAACCTTAATTTACACAGATGGGAAAAAGGATTTTGAGAATGGGTTTTCTATTCGTGCTCTTAGAGCTCGGTGGCTGCGGAGCTTACAATTTTTCAGGTGCTGACATTGGTACGGCAGAAAGTTTTCAGGTCAACTTTTTTCAAAACTATGCGGACCAAAGTCCAGGGTCCGTGATTGTCCCTAGCCTCGATCGTGATTTCACCTTGGCACTCCAGGATCTTATCAATAATTTGACCAGTCTTTCCCTCACCGGAAGCGATGGCGACCTTCTGTACGAGGGTGAAATCGTAGAGTATCGCGTGACTCCCATGACAGCTACCTCCGATCAATTGGCGGCACAAAACAGACTGACCATGAGCGTCAATGTACGTTTCTTTAACAAAACCAAAGAAGATGCCGATTTTGAAAAGCGTTTCTCGTTTTTTTTCGATTTTGACGATGGTGAGGATTTGACCAGTATACAGGCGGAGGCCCACGAGGAAATATTTGACCGAATAACCCAAGATATTTTCAATGCTTCCTTGGGGAATTGGTAACAATATGAACATATCCGATTTTTTACATATTCTCAGAAAATCAAATACTATTTTGTCTCCGCAGCAGACGCGCGAGCTCGAAGATATTATTTCTGAGTATCCTTACTTTCAAGCAGCAAGGGCACTGCATTTAAAAAGTCTCAAAAATCTGGATAGCTACAAGTACAACAGTGCCTTAAAAGCTACAGCGGCGCACACGGCAGATAGGGATGTGCTTTTCGATTACATCCAATCCAATGCTTTTGTCCAAAATACCATTGCTGATTCCATCGCGGGAAGAGCTCCGAAATTGGAGGAGAAGAAAACTGTTTCCGAGGAAATAGAACCCAACCCCGACACAAAAATCATTTTAGGCGATACCGAAGAAAAAAGTCCATTGCCCCAAAATATTCTGCACGCGGAACAAATCCTCAATCCAAAACTTTTTGCTTCGAAAAATCCAGATTTGGAAATTGCTGAAGAAACTGAAGAAAATACAGGTCAAAATATCCCCTCTAAAACTGAAAAATCAGGATCTCCCCAACAACACGAAAAACACTCCTTTGTAGAATGGTTGCAATTGACCTCGGAGAACACTGTGAGGCAAATAGACGTGATAGAACCCATCGAAATTGAGAAAAAAAGAAAATTTGAGCTTTTGGACAAGTTCATTGAGAACAACCCTAAAATTGTTCCCAAAGAATCCAGCGAGACCAAAGTAGATATTAAGGAATCCGTTAAAATGGATAAAAATGAATTGATGACGGAAACCTTGGCCAAGATATATTTGGAGCAAAAAAAGTACAAAAAAGCCATACAGGCCTATAAAATATTGAGTTTGAAATATCCAGAAAAAAGTGGTTTCTTTGCAGATCAAATTCAAGCGGTCAGGAAACTGCAGAAAGAAAGAAAATAGCGATGAGCACATTTACCATCTTTTTACTTTTGATAATTTTTGTCTGCCTGTTGTTGATACTGGTGATAATGGTGCAAAATCCAAAGGGAGGCGGTTTATCCTCTTCATTCGGCGGAAGCGGCAACCAAGTTGTGGGAGGTGTTAAAAAAACTGGGGATTTTTTAGATAAAAGTACTTGGACCTTGGCAACGCTTCTTATCGTTTTGATTTTACTTTCCAATGTATCCTTGAAGGGTAATTTTGGTCAGGCAGACTCTAAAATCTTAAACGGGGACGATATAGAAACCACCGTACCGGAAACCGTGCCCGAGCAAGTACCCGAACAGGTTCCGGCGGGCAATCAAACGAATCCAGCGGATACCATCAACTGACGATAAATGACATACCCTGTCAAACCCATGCCAGCCCGAATGACAAGCTGGCATTTTTATTTTAACAGATTGTCAGTTTTTTGGGTAATGGCATAATTTCTGCCATCCAAATCGAGAATTTTTAAAACAAATACCTAAAAATTAAGAATATGGCTAAAGTTAACATCAAACCATTGGCGGACAGGGTGCTCATAGAGCCTGTTGCAGCAGAGACAAAAACCGCATCGGGAATCATAATTCCTGATACCGCTAAAGAAAAACCTCAAAAAGGAAAAGTGGTAGCAGTAGGCCCTGGAACCAAAGACGAGGCAATCACCGTAAAAGTGGGAGACACGGTTTTATATGGTAAATATGCTGGCACGGAGCTTAAATTGGATGGTGCCGACTATTTAATGATGCGCGAAAGTGACATTTTAGCAATTGTATAATTAAAAATCAACTAAAGAAAATGGCAAAAGATATTAAGTTCGATATTGAAGCACGTGATGGTCTTAAAAGAGGTGTGGATGCGTTGGCCAACGCAGTTAAAGTAACCTTGGGACCAAAGGGTAGAAATGTGATAATCAGTAAATCTTTCGGAGCTCCTCAAGTTACCAAAGATGGGGTAACCGTTGCGAAGGAAATCGAATTGGAGGATGCATTGGAAAACATGGGGGCCCAAATGGTGAAGGAAGTTGCCTCCAAAACCAACGATTTAGCAGGGGATGGGACCACGACCGCCACTGTTCTGGCCCAAGCGGTTGTAAAAGAAGGTCCTAAAAATGTTGCTGCCGGTGCCAATCCCATGGATTTGAAAAGAGGTATTGACAAAGCAGTGGACGCTATTGTCGCCAACCTATCAAAACAATCCAAAAAAGTAGGTGATTCTTCAGAAAAAATAAAGCAAGTCGCCGCTATTTCGGCAAACAATGACGAAGCTATCGGAGACTTGATTGCGCAAGCTTTCGAAAAAGTGGGCAAAGAAGGGGTCATCACGGTAGAAGAGGCGAAAGGTACGGATACCTATGTTGACGTAGTCGAGGGTATGCAATTCGACCGCGGATACCTTTCACCCTATTTTGTGACAGATTCTGAGAAAATGATAGCGGATTTGGACAATCCTTACATTTTGCTTTTCGATAAAAAAATCTCTTCCATGAAAGATTTGCTTCCCATTTTGGAGCCTGTTGCACAGTCTGGAAAGCCCCTTTTAATTATTGCTGAAGATGTTGATGGCGAGGCATTGGCAACTTTGGTCGTAAATAAGTTGAGAGGTTCCCTAAAAATTGCGGCGGTGAAAGCCCCAGGTTTTGGTGACCGTAGAAAAGCCATGTTGGAAGATATCGCCATATTGACCAACGGGACTGTTATCTCCGAAGAAAGAGGTTTCTCTTTGGAAACAGCTACTGTCGATATGCTCGGCACAACGGAAAGGGTGACCATCGACAAGGACAATACCACTATTGTGAACGGTTCCGGTGCAGCAAAAAACATCAAGACCCGTGTTAACCAAATTAAGGCGCAAATTGAAACGACCACATCAGATTACGATAAGGAGAAATTACAAGAGCGGTTGGCCAAACTAGCCGGTGGTGTTGCAGTACTTTATGTAGGTGCAGCTTCTGAAGTGGAAATGAAAGAGAAGAAAGACCGAGTGGACGACGCCCTGCATGCTACCCGAGCTGCTGTTGAGGAAGGGATAGTCGCTGGCGGTGGTGTTGCTTTGGTACGGGCCAAGTCCGTGCTCGCCAAAACCGAGACTTCAAATGCTGATGAAGATACTGGACTTCAAATTGTGGCAAGAGCTATCGAGTCACCATTGCGTACTATTGTTGAAAACGCAGGTGGCGAAGGTTCTGTGGTAGTAGCCAAAGTTATGGACGAAAAAGGCGATTTTGGTTATGATGCCAAAGCGGACAAATATGTAGAAATGATGAAGGCAGGAATCATAGATCCAACGAAAGTGACCCGAGTCGCTTTGGAAAATGCCGCTTCAGTGGCTGGGATGATTTTGACCACAGAATGTGCATTGACCGATATTAAGGAGGATGCTCCTGCTGCCATGCCACCTATGGGAGGAGGCGGAATGCCAGGAATGATGTAATTCCCACCTTTTTTAATGAATAAGAAAACCGCACCTAAACGTGCGGTTTTTTTGTTATATCTACTTGTTAAATCCTTGATAAATTGGTTTCTGGGTAGAACTGCTTTTCGTAATTTAAAGCAAAACGATATGAAAGCCGTTCGCTTCTGTTCCCTCTGTGGTTTCCTTCTTTTTTTAAACTCCAATTTGGATGCACAAAAACTAGAAACCACCCAATTAAAAGAAACATACGAGTCCCGTTTCAGTAATTATAGGGAGTCCATTCATCTACATCTAAACAAAACCACTTTTATTCAAGGGGATGAAATTTGGTGGTCGGCTTATGCGTACAACAAGAAAAGCAACACCCCTTCAAATCCAACAAAAAACGTATACTGTAGTATCTATGACAGTGAGTGGAAGTTGGTTCAAAGAGCACTTGTCCTCATGGAAAAAGGACTTGGCCATGGCAGTTTTAAAATAGATTCCAAATGGAAAGCTGGAACCTATTATGTGAAAGCCGAAACCCAATGGATGAATAATTTTAAAGAAGAGGTTCCCTTTGTCCAAACAATTACAATTGTTGATCCTTTGTCCCAAATGGAACCCCACCTAGGTAAAACCGCTCATGATTTACAGCTGCTCCCTGAGGGAGGGCATTTGATATCTGGAACAAATAACATGGTCGGTTTACGTATTGTGGACGATAAAGGTAAAGGAGTACAAATTAAAAAAGGAGGGGTATACGATGAGGAAGACAATAAATTGACCGAAATTTTTACCAATGAGGCCGGTTTAGGACGATTTGAACTACTTCCAAAAAATCATATTTCCTACACATTAAAGGCAACCCTTGAAGATGGAAGTACCGTTGAAAAAAAGCTTCCAGAATCAAAAATCCACGGAATTGCTATGACGGTCAATAACATTTTGGCAGCAAAATTGATTGTTTCGCTGAACACGAACAACAAGACCTTTGAAGCTATTGAAAAAGATTCATTTCATTTGGCCATTCATCGTGATGGGGTTATGACCTTAAAATCCTTTGTCTTTGATAGCACCACCAAAGACATAAAAATCAATAAAAAAAGTCTTTTGCCCGGCACCAACATAATCACATTGTTCGACCAAAATTTAGAGCCTATCAGTGAGCGACTCATTTTCAACTTTCAAGGACTTGGGTTGGTCAACGCGGATGTGACAAAAAGCAAAGAAGAGAAGGACTCGGTCTATCTTAAAATAAGGGCTTATACCTCTAAAAATAGACCTGTTTCGTTAAGTGTTTCCGCTCTACCTGCTTCTAATGGCCATAATCTAGAGCAATCCAATATTTATGGGTCCTTTCTTTTGCATCCATATTTAAAATCAGCTATTGAGAATTCGTTCAGATATTTTTCAGATTCAGATAGAATCAAAGAGTACGAACTGGACCTGGCAATGCTCACACAAGGCTGGAGCCGTTATGATTGGGAACTCATTTTTAAAGGGGAACCCAAAATCACCCATCCCTTTGAACAAGGGGTAAATGCCCGGTTGAAGCTAAATTCAAAGTTAAAAAAAGAAGAGCGTTTGGCATTGATTGGAGATGGTGCCAGTTCAATGGTCTTACTTGATTTAGACGACTCCCAAACGCTGAAGTTGACAAATTTACTTTCAAAAAACGGGGACACCCTTAGATTTTCCATTCGAAAAAAAAGAGGAGGATTGAGAAAACCCAATTTGGAACTTCAATTTGCCCACCCCACTGAAAATAAAGACCCTTCCTATCCCAATGAACATTTCTTATCGCAAAAACAGTCTTTGAACACAATTCCAGGTGAATCTGTGGGAAACATCCCCATCAAGCTAATAACAGATATCATCGAATTGGATGAAGTTGTATTGACCGAAGAGAAAAACAAAGCGAAGCTCGTTAGGAAATCACCTTTGATGAATGACACATTCAAGGGTTTCAAAATAGGTGAGAAAGAAATACGAAACAATGTGTATTTATTGGATTTTATCGCAAAACAAGGGTTCAATGTAGATTTTATTGTGCAAACGGGACAAGTGGTACTTGGTAATAGTAGGCCAGGAACTTCTCAAGGAGGTGCATTTGGCGCAGCTACGCCCAACAACAGTAATGCAAGATTTCCCCTTACTTCAAATTCCAGGGCTTCCTTTATCAGGGTTTATGAAAATGATTTTTTGGTAAATGATTTGAGACAACTCTTAAATGTACCTATGAGCGAAATCGACGAAATCTATTTTGAACGCAATGGTCTGGCAGGGGATTCTTTTGATTCATCGGCCGGGATCATTCGAATCTACAGGAAAATAGGTCCGCGTTCACAATCAAATTCAGTCTATTTTGCCGAAAAATTGGTAGAGAACAGTTTTTCGAGACCCAAAACCTTCTATAGACCCAAGTATGTTGCAAGTGGAGGTGACGCTTTTGAAAATTACGGCATTGTACATTGGGAGCCAAAACTGACCACTGACGAAAATGGTGAAGTAGGGTTCAAAATCCCCAAGGACAAGATTTCATCGGTAAAAGTTTTTATAGAAGGTATGGGGGAAGATGGCTCCTTGCTCTCCCATACTGAAGAAATTCAATTAGATTAAATTAAATCACACCAATTAGCATGGAAAGCGCCATTACCAACATGATGGTATTTTCAATAAAGGTAGCTTCGGTCATAGGAAGGTTCAATGCAGTGCCTAAACACGCACAACGTATGTTTTTTTTATCCAACAAGGTCTTGATAACCCCAATTGTAGTTATACCGAGAATGGCCACAGTGGCCCATAGTGCAATCGAAACCTGAATTCGCATCAAAAACAAAATCCCCAATAAAAGTTCAATGAAAGGATATGCCCATCCATAAAAGGGAACCGCCTTTGCCAGGGGGTCATACATTCGAAAACTTTCAGGAAAGCCCTTTAAATCCAAAAACTTAAAGAAACTGAACACAATGTAAAACAATCCCATAAAATCAAGCATCGCTTCCGAAGTGCTCCAGTTCCTATAATTCAGTAAAAAGGCCGAAGCGAAGAGATAAGTAAAGATCAAGAAAAGGGGACGCAACTGTCCCCATTTTGACTTTTCTTCGGATATGGTCTGAAGTGAATCGATATTCCCTTTTTCTGTAATGACATACTTTGTGGGTAGAATCGACTGAATTTCGGTCAAAGGAATGGGATTTGGCATTTCTAGGATGGCCTCCTCTTTTTCCAAATCAACTTTTACTTCCAAAACACCATCAACATTGGATAACTTCTCTTGAACCGAAGCCACACAACCTTGACAGGTCATTCCCACTATGGAATAGGTTTGTTGCATTTAGTGTTTTTTGCTATCGTCCAAATCGTCATCCCGATACCTACAACAAGGATGGACACTGTTATACGCTTCTTGGGTAGCTTTCAACTCCTTGGTATCATGACCCACGTGGACTATGGCAGATTTAATCTGCATGGTATTGGTTTTACGTTCGTCAACAATCAAAGACAATTGATGCGATGGAATATCCCAAAAAGCATATTTTACTCCGGGTACACCTAGGGCCGCTTTTTCAATACGCACTTTGCACATTTCGCATACACCATCTACTTCAAAGGTCATTTTCTTGTTTTTTTCTTGCCCAAAACAGACCATCGAAATCAATACGCTCGTTAAAATTACTATTCCTTTTTTCATTTTTTTAATATTACTTATTCCAATTATGATTTAAATCGAAAACCCATATATACCATTCTTCCCAATATGGGAGCAAACACAATAGACGTATCAAAGTTTGGTCCAAATGGGTCTTGTGCCCCCAGAACAGGATTGTCCTGCCTAAAGCCTGTCAAGTTCTCTCCTCCTACATACCATTCAAACTTGAAAGAAAAGACACGGGTTATTTGTGTATTCATAAGACCATAACCGTCTGCAAAATTCCCTAATTGAAATTCAACTGGGTTTGAAGCCGTGTTCGGCAACCGCTGCCTTCCCAGAGCTTGGAAGGTATAGTCAAATCGCCATTGACTTCCATTCTCCTTCGGGGCACTATTGTATCCAACGTTTGCAAAATACCGATGTTGCGCCTGCAAGGGGCGTTGCAATAGCCCTGTCTGATAGGTTGTTTCCACATCGTAATACTTGTAGGCCATTCGCAACTCAAGGTTGTGCAGTATTTCGTGATTGACCTCGACCTGCAGACTATTGGCAAAACTCTTCCCATCTAAATTGGAAAATCGGACTTCATTGGGATTTTCCCAGTCCACCACTACTTGATTTTGGAAATCGGTTCGGTAAAAATCTACAGAAAATGAACCGGGATGGTTCAAAAAAGTGAACTTTTGGAGAAATCCAAATCCGAAGTTGACCGCTTTTTCCGCATCAAACCCATAAATATTTCCTCCATTACCGTCCAACTGGATAACGCGACTTGAAGCGAACAACTTTTGGTTCTCGGCAAAAATATTAGCGGCCCTGCGTCCCAGTCCAAAAGACCCTCTCAGACTCCCCCTTTCCCAAGGCGTATAGCGTATATGGATTCGGGGCGTGAAAAAAGTGCCCAGTCTGTTGTGTGTATCCAAACGCAGTCCGGCGGTCAAACTCAATTTTTCCAGATTGGTATAACTGTACTCAAAGAAAGCCCCCAGGGATTGGTCCGCTCTTCGAAAACGTTGGGCATTCACCTGTTCATCATAACCATCATAGGCAAAACTTACGCCAGTAGTAAACTTATGGTTTGTATTTCCGACAATGGAATTGAACAGGAAGTTGGAATAAACGCTTTCATGGTCAATATCGTACACATTGAGCCCATAAAAAGAATCTTGGGCGTGGTTGCTATAAGAGGCTTGAAATCCGAAACTTTGAAAAGGAAGTTCTGGGAAAACATAGCCCAACTTTACCGAACTATCAAATCTTCGGGTATCGATCTCACTACCCCAGGTATTGGTGGTGAAACGGTCGGTATCTGGATTAAAATCCAATTGACCCACTTGTTTTTCATCGTTCAAAAAGCGAATATTGAAGAAGCTCACCCAGCCTTTTTCCGGATTTTGATATTGCCAACGGTTCATCACATTGATTTGGTTGGCCAGCGGCGCATCTAAAAAACCATCGTCATTGTTATCCACCTCCACATCCCTTCGATTCCCATGGACGTAAAAACCCGTGCTCCAGGTATCGGATAGTTTCGTATTTAAATGGGTATTGAGTTCCAACCTTCCGTTCAAATTGGCATAACCATTCACAAAAATAGGGACATCCGAAAGGGGCTTTTGCAGCTCTGTATTGATTTGACCTGAAATGCTTTCATACCCATTGGTCACACTACCTGCCCCCTTGGTAATTTGGATACTCTCTACCCAAGTACCAGGGGTAAAAGTAAGTCCATAGGCTTGTGACGCCCCACGGACCATCGGAATGTTCTCTTGATTGATCAAAAGATAAGGACTCGTAAGTCCCAACATCTGAATCTGTCTCGTCCCGGTCAAGGCATCGTTAAAATTGACATCGATGGCAGGATTGGTCTCAAAACTTTCTGAGAGATTACAACAAGCAGCCTTTAAAAGCTCCTTGCTATTCACCGTAACCACGTTCTGTGGCGAGAAAAGGGCCTTTTCCACAGCCTCTTTCTTCTGTTCAACAACTACCTCATCCAACTGATTGGAGGGTTCTAAAAAATGGTTTACCGTTCGTGGTGAGTCAATCATCAACGTATCAGTCTTAAAGCCGATGTAACTAATGACCAACTTGTTATATTCAGACTCATATGGAATGGTAAAGGTTCCATCTTCCCGGGTTATCGTTCCTAAAGGAGAATTTAACCAATACACGTTGGCGCCTGAAAGACCAATGCGTTCCTTGTTTGAATTGGCCTCCATGACCACCCCTTCTATTTTGTCTTGGGCAGTCAGCAAAATCGGAAACCAAAAGAGTAAAATGCTAATTTTTTTCATGTATGTATTGAATCATTACTAAATAAATAGTTGACACCTCGACTTGTATGAAGTCAAGGGTATTCAGTTAGATCCAATACATCATATTAAAAAGACCTGGTCCAAAAGATGAATGTCCCTGACCAGAACGGGAGGTGGATATTCCTTATGTGGAATAGTTTGTTCTTCAAGAGGTACAAATAAATCCAAATAGGACATAAAAAAAGCAGAAAAGAAAACCTGTTGCTCCAATTCCAAATCAGACCAAGTAAGTTTTAAATCGTCTTGACCTGTAAGAACAAAGGATTCATCGTCACAACAACCCGGTTTTTCGATGTCTTTTTCCAATATGGCCAGGGCTGTTTCCATTCCGCAGCCATCGGCTTTAGCAAAAAAAGAAATATCCATGACACGACCCATACACAGGTGCTTTTCCACACTCCATGAAATAGTGGAAAGGAGCACCAAGAGAGACATGAATACAGAAAATATGTGTTGTAAACTCTTTTTCACAGAGCAAAAATACAAAATATGTCGCTTTTCCAAATAAAGTGCGCTAAGACTTAACCAAACTTTAGCGCAATACCGTTGAAATTTTTTCGATTTTTGCACCACTATTTTACACCCAAAATACAAGGAGAAAATCATGTTTAAAGCCTTAAAACCTCAGGTAGAAGAAATCCTAAAGCAAGATGAAACCGTGAAAAATCGTTTGCAAGCCGTATGTGAACTTTTGAAAAAGGAAGTCCAATATTATGATTGGGTAGGTTTCTACTTTAGAAATGGAGATAAGGAAGAATTGAAGTTGGGTCCCTACGCCGGGGAACCTACGGACCACACCATTATTCCTTTTGGAAAGGGAATTTGCGGACAAGTAGCCTTGAGCAACGAAAATTTTGTTGTCCCGGATGTAGCGGCCCAAGATAATTACATCGCCTGTAGCATCACCGTAAAATCTGAAATAGTAGTTCCACTTTTTGTAAACGGAGAAAATGTGGGCCAGATCGATATAGATTCCAATACTTCCGATCCCTTTTCCCAAGAGGACGAGCACTTTTTGGAATTTGTCAATGAAAAGGTAGCGCAGATTCTTTAAAACTCATCCCTTTTTGTTGATAACCCAAGCTTATTTTTCATAACAAAAAAATTACTTTTGTGTGCTTAAGAAATTGATTTTTAGGACACCACATGAGCACTACCAAAAAAGCAACCAGCGCCTTAGTTTCAGTATTTCATAAAGATAGATTAGAACCCGTTGTTAAAAAATTACACGAACTAGGTGTTACGCTTTATTCCACAGGAGGAACCGAAAAATTCATAAAGGACCTGGGCATTCCCGTAGTCCCTGTTGAGGATGTTACCAGTTACCCTTCCATTCTTGGAGGAAGAGTAAAAACCCTACATCCGAAGGTTTTCGGTGGAATCTTAAATAGGCAAGACCATGCGGAAGATGTTGCCCAAATGGAAGAATTTGACATTCCACAACTGGATGTTGTGATTGTGGACCTATATCCTTTTGAAAAAACTGTGGCCAGCGATGCATCTGAGCAGGATATTATTGAGAAAATTGATATCGGAGGGATTTCCTTGATCAGAGCTGCGGCCAAAAACTATAAAGAGGTGCTCTGCGTATCCTCAATGGAGGATTATGAGGATTTCCTGAATATGATTACCGAAGGGGGCGGCTCCACGTCTTTAGAAGATAGAAAACGCTTCGCAACCAAAGCTTTTAACATTTCTTCGCACTATGACTCGGCTATTTTCAAATATTACAACAAGAACCATGAAGAGGCAACACTGAAAATCAGTGAAAAACAGGGAAAAGTCCTTAGGGATGGGGAGAATCCCCATCAAAAAGGTTTTTTCTTCGGAGATTTTGAGGCCATGTTCGACAAGTTGCATGGTAAAGAACTCTCCTATAACAATCTCCTGGATGTAGACGCCGCGGTAAACTTGATGGAGGAATTCCAGGATGATGACCCTACATTCGCCATCCTTAAACACAACAATGCTTGCGGTTTGGCAACACGAAGTACCATAAAGCAAGCTTATGTTGACGCCTTGGCGGGAGATCCTATTTCCGCCTTTGGAGGGATTCTGATTTCCAATACAGAAATAGATGTAGCCACATCCCAAGAAATCCATAAGCTTTTTTGCGAAGTGGTAATCGCCCCGAGTTACAGTCCTGACGCATTGGAGGTGCTTAAAGGCAAGAAAAATCGAATCATTTTAATTCAAAAAGAAATCGAACTTCCAAAAACGTTGACAAGAACCTGTCTTAACGGAGCACTCGTTCAAGAAAAAGACTTCAAAACGGATAGTGAAAATGACCTAGAGGCGGTTACCCTTAAAAAGGCAGGTCCTCAGGAAATTGAAGATCTGTTGTTTGCTTCCAAATTGTGTAAACACACCAAAAGTAATACCATTGTGCTGGCCAAAAACAAACAGCTTTGCGCCAGTGGAACGGGACAGACCTCTCGTGTAGATGCTTTAAACCAGGCCATCCATAAGGCAAAATCGTTCAACTTTGACTTAAAAGGGGCAGTAATGGCCAGCGATGCCTTCTTTCCATTTCCCGATTGTGTGGAGATTGCCCACAAGGCAGGAATAGGCAGTGTGATACAGCCCGGCGGTTCAATAAAAGACCAGTTGAGTATCGATTTTTGCAATGAAAATGGCATGGCCATGGTTATGACCGGCACCCGACATTTTAAGCATTAATTTTAGTACTTTAGCCGAAATTTTTACCGTTAACCAAAAAACTGACGTTCTTTATGGGATTTTTTGATTTCATGACCGAGGAAATTGCGATTGACCTTGGTACTGCAAATACCCTGATAATTCATTTGGACAAAGTAGTGGTGGACAGCCCTTCCATTGTAGCAAGGGACCGTGTTTCCGGCAAAATAATTGCCGTAGGAAGGGAAGCCAACATGATGCAAGGGAAGACCCATGAGAACATCAAGACCATCAGACCGCTTAAGGATGGTGTAATTGCAGATTTTGATGCCTCTGAAAAGATGATCAATATGTTCATCAAGAACATTCCTGCATTAAAGAAGAAGTGGTTTCCCCCCGCCCTACGTATGGTCATTTGTATTCCATCCGGAATAACAGAAGTGGAAATGCGCGCCGTACGGGAATCCGCAGAGCGCGTGAATGGCAAAGAAGTATACTTGATCCATGAGCCCATGGCCGCTGCCATTGGTATTGGTTTGGATATCATGCAGCCCAAAGGGAATATGATTGTCGATATAGGAGGTGGGACAACTGAGATAGCGGTAATAGCGTTGGGTGGAATTGTTTGTGATAAATCGGTTAAGATTGCCGGAGATGTGTTCACCAACGATATCATTTATTATATGCGAACGCAGCACAATCTTTATGTCGGTGAAAGTACTGCAGAAGCCATTAAAATCGAAATTGGTTCTGCAACAGAGGATTTAAAATCACCCCCAGAAGATAAATCCATTCAAGGAAGAGACCTGCTTACCGGTAAACCGAAGCAAGTACAAGTTTCCTATCGTGAAATAGCCAAAGCACTGGATAAAAGTATTTTACGCGTGGAAGATGCCGTAATGGAAACCCTATCCCAAACCCCTCCGGAACTTGCCGCAGATATTTACAATACGGGCATTTATCTTGCTGGTGGGGGTTCCATGTTACGGGGATTGGACAGAAGGCTTTCGCAAAAGACAGATTTACCGGTTTATATTGCCGAAGACCCTTTGAGAGCGGTTGTACGCGGAACGGGAATCGCCCTAAAAAATCTGGAACGCTACAAAAGCATATTGATTAAATAGACGCACACTGAATATTTGTGCGGGAAGACAGGAGTCCCGCAAGCTTTCTAACCCAACGATTGCATGCAACGCATCATCAATTTAATTCTTAACTATAGAAATACGTTTCTCTATGGTTTTTTGGCGTTGATTTCCTTAATACTCACCATTCGTTCACATTCGTATCATCAATCGAGATTCTTCAACTCTTCAAAATGGGTAACTGGAAAAGTATACGGCACCGCGGCAAGCATTTCTGAATACTTCTCATTAAAAGAAGAAAACCAAATATTGGTCGAAGAAAATGAACGCTTACGAAAGTTACTTTTCAATACATCCACAGAAAATCAAAAACTCGCGTTGGACTCCACGGAATTGCGGTACACGGTAACAAATGCCTCGGTAATCAAAAACAGTTTTTCATCACCCAGAAATTATCTAACCATCAACAAAGGAAAAAATGATGAAGTGGCACAGGACATGGGCGTTATCACTACTAAAGGAATACTGGGTATTGTTGAGAACACATCTTCTAACTTCTCAACGGTTCAAAGTGTACTGAACACAAAATCAAACATAAACGCAAAAATCAAAAACACAGATTATTTTGGTTCATTGGTTTGGGATGCCCGGGATTACAGAACGGTTCAACTTGTTGATATTCCCAGATTGGTGCCCATTGTAGTGGGTGACACGATTGTTACCGGAGCAATGTCCAGTATTTTTCCAGAGAACATTCCCATTGGTGTCATCCAGAAGTATGATTTAAATGACTCCAAAAGTTTTTACAATATTGAGGTTGAGCTATTTAATGATATGGCCAATGTAAAAAATGTCTATTTGGTTAAGAACAAAAACAAGGAAGAAATAAAGGAATTGGAAGCGTTGACCACAGATGAATAATGTTGTTGTCTTAAATATTCTACGATTTGTCTTACTTGTACTGACCCAAGTCCTGATTTTCAATACCCTTAATTTTCTCGGACTTATAAATCCCATGGTGTATGTGATTTTTTTGTACTGGTATCCCATAAAGGGGGATAGGGCCGTTTTTTTGATCACAGCGTTTTTCTTGGGACTTATTGTCGACGTTTTTTCTGATACCTTGGCATTACATGCCTTAGCTACCCTGACCGCAGCCTTTATACGACCTTTGATCATGCGGTTTTGTTTTGGAGTAAACTACGAGTTCCAAAACTTTAGTTTCAAAAACACAACGAAGGTCCAGCGCCTCACCTTTTTAGGCTTATTGGTTTTGGTACATCATCTTGTATTCTTTTTCCTTGAAATTTTAAGTTTATCACATATCCTTTTAATTTTGAAGAAAATTGTAACTACAAGTTTGGTCACGTTTTTCTTATGTGCCATGTTTAGTTCACTTTTTAGTCCCAAAAGCGAATAAAACCGAAGTATATCCGTTAGGAAAATATACGGTTGCCCAATTAGTTCTGACGTATGAAAAAACTGTTACTATCTTCAGTGGTTGTTGTTATCGGCTTTACTTTTATCAGCCGTCTTACCTATTTACAACTTTTGAGTTTCTCTCCAGATCAAACTTTGGATGATCCCGCCATCAAGGCCATCTATGACTACCCGGAACGGGGCTATATCTATGATAGAAACGGTGAGTTGCTGGTGGGCAATCAACCGGCCTACGATGTAATGGTCATTCCTAGGGAGGTAAAACCCTTAGATACTTTGGAATTTTGTAAGCTTCTGGGTATTGAAAAAGAGGCATTCATTTCCAAAATGAAAAAGGCGAAAACCTATTCCCCAAGATTACCGTCAGTTCTTGTGCCGCAACTTTCGAAAGAGGACTATGCTGGACTACAGGAAAAAATGCGGCATTTTGAAGGTTTTTACATTCAGAAAAGGTCTTTGCGCTACTACGCCACAGACAGTGGCGCCAATGTTCTGGGATACATCAGTGAAGTCAACGAAAGGGATTTACAGAACAATCCTTATTATGTTGCTGGGGAGTTAAAAGGTCGCACGGGCATAGAGAAGCAATATGAAGAAGTACTTCGAGGGAGAAAGGGAATACAGTACATTCAGAAAGACCGTTTCAATCGGGATATCGGTCCGTACAAAGGGGGGAAACTGGATACACTCCCCAAACAGGGAAGAGAAATACGAATAACCCTCGACAAAAAACTCCAGGAATATGGTGAACGACTCATGCATGGCAAAAGAGGAGGAATTGTCGCCATAGAACCAAAAAGTGGAGAAATCTTAGCAATGATTTCAGGACCTACCTACGATCCATCCCTTTTGGTAGGAAGGAAACGATCACGGAATTACACAAAACTGCATTACGATACCATATCCAAGCCCACTTGGGACAGGTCCATTTTGGCAGAACCTTCCCCAGGGTCGCCATTTAAAACGTTGAATGCGCTCGTGGCCCTGCAAGAGGGGGTAATAGACACTTCTACCAAATTTAGGTGCTACAACGGTTTTTATGTGGGCAGTACCAAAAGAGGGTGCCACTGTGGCGGGGGTGTCCGTGATATGAATTCAGGTATCTTCAAATCATGCAATGCATATTTTGCCGGGACCTTCAGAAAGATTTACAATAAATATCCCACCACGGATGAAGGCATGGATGTTTGGGAAGGACACATGAAAAGTTTCGGTTTGGGGGGATATCTGGGCACGGACCTGCCAACAGGAAGACCCGGAAGAATTCCGGACAAAACCTATTATGACCGGGCTTATGGAGATAACAGATGGTCCTCTTCCTTCATTATCTCCAATTCCATAGGCCAAGGCGAAGTAGCGGCGACCCCGCTACAATTGGCCAATATGACCGCAGCCATAGCCAATCGCGGTTATTTTTACACCCCACATATCATTAAAAACATCAGTAACGAAAATATTGACCCAAGATTTACAGAACCACGCTACACCACCATAGATCGGGAACATTTTGATCCTGAAGTGGAAGGTATGGCCAATGTGTATAAATATGGTACCGCACGTTGGTTGCAGATCCCGGAAATAGAAATCGCGGGTAAAACCGGTACTGTTGAAAATTTTGTCCGCATCGACGGTGAGCGCATGCAATTGACCGACCACTCCGTTTTTGTCGCCTTTGCACCTGTTGAAAATCCTAAGATAGCATTGGCCGTCTATATTGAAAACGGCTACTATGGAGCCCGATATGCCGGGCATATTGCATCGCTGTTGATAGAAAAGTATATCAAAGGAGAAATTACGAGAACCGATTTGGAAAAGAGAATGTTGGAGAAAACGCTTGAACACGAATATGCCAAACCCTATAGCGGGGAACCTTTCAAGATAAACGAATATGTCTGGTAGAGGTCTGGTCAAAAGAATAGATTGGTTCACTGTTTTTTTATATGGTCTTTTGGTTTTTATCGGATGGATAAACATTTATTCCACCACACTTACCGACCCAGATGCCTCTATTTTCAATTTTTCCACGTCTTACGGAAAACAGTTGTTTTTCATCATTGCCTCCTTGGCGGTCATTGTTTTGGTGCTCTTTGTGGAATCCAACTTTTTTGAGCGCTTTGCCCCTATTTTTTATGTGGGTTGTTTGGTGCTTTTAGTGGGTCTTTTCCCTTTTGGCAAAACGATTGCCGGAGCTACTTCGTGGTATGATTTGGGCTTTTTCAATCTGCAGCCTTCTGAGTTGGCCAAAGTGGCCACGGCACTTGCCCTGGCAAAATATCTTAGTGATATTCAAACCGATATAAAAAATAGAAAGTACCAGTTATATGCGCTATTGATTATATTATTGCCTGCATTACTGGTTCTGCCACAGCCAGACCCGGGTAGTGCGCTCATCTATTTTTCACTCTTTTTTGTGCTTTTTAGGGAGGGCTTCCCGCTGTACTATCTTGGAATTTTGCTTGTAATGATAGTACTCTTTGCCACTACCCTCATGTTTGGTACTGTTTGGGTGTCCATCGCATTGGGCATACTTACTGTTCTCGTCTTCGTTTTCAAACGAAAAACTGCCAAAATCCCCCTATTGCCCTTAGTTGTAACACTAATAACATCTGTCTTGTTTTCTTTGTCTGTTGGATTTGTATTTGACAACGTTTTTGAACAACGCCATAGGGACCGTTTCGCACTTTGGTTGAGTCTTGAAAAAGATGAAAGGAAACTCGAGGAAATTCGGAAAACCATTGGCTACAATACCTATCAATCAGAAAAAGCCATCGAGTCCGGAGGGTTTTTTGGAAAAGGTTTTTTGGAAGGTACGCGGACCAAGGGAGATTTTGTGCCGGAACAACACACGGATTATATTTTCAGCTCAGTAGGAGAGGAATGGGGCTTTATGGGCACTACCACCGTGATCGTAATTTTTTCCATTTTCTTTCTTCGTCTTATTTATGTGGCCGAACGGCAAAAGAGCGATTTTAGCCGCATGTATGGTTATGGGGTTATCTCCATTCTACTTTTTCATTATTTCATCAACATAGGGATGGTCATTGGACTGCTGCCCACCATTGGGATTCCCTTGCCTTTTTTTAGTTATGGCGGTTCCGGACTCATGTTCTTTACCTTGTTGCTGTTCGTTTTTTTAAAATTAGATTCAAATCGACTGCGGGACGGGCTTTAAAGTTTCCAAGCCGCTGCATTGACCTTAGCTTCGATTTCATTTTGCCATTCTTCGGATTTTTGGGCAAAAAAATCGAGATTTGTCCTTTCTTCCAACTCATCCACGGTCACAATAAAATCACTTAAAGGTAAATTGCTCGCTTGGTTTGGGATTAGGAACGATATCACTTGAACCGCTTCGGCACCATCCGTATTTCGAAATACCACTTTGTAAAAAGCCTGGGGCACATCAACATCTTCTTGCCCAATTTCCCTAAGGCCCTTTTCCAAAACCCCTCCGGTGATCACACCTAAATCACCATACGTTTTACACCAATACCGCACCTGTTGCTCCAGTCGATTCCATACCCCGGCATTGAAGTCTCGGTCCTGTGGGCTAATGTTGCTGGTATAAAAGGTTTCGTTGTAGGCTTGTTCAGAAAACCTACGGTCCCCTGCTGGGCAAAGATGACCTCTATCATAACCTGAACCTCTGTAATTACGCCAGTCCGCAGATTTTGATTTTACTTCGGGGTCTTCTATAAAGTAAGGTCTTTTTCTATCATCATTTGTTAGGTGCTCTCTGTGAAGAGGATAGGCCACCCATTCTGCTTGTTCATGCGGTTCGCTGTAGGATAAGGTATAATATTCGTGCGTTACAATATTGCCATAGGTAGAGCTTGGCAGTAAATCAAGTTCTAAAACCTCTGAATTTTCCCCTTCTCCTTCTTTAGAATACGTAGCTGGCGTATAAAAATTCTCAAAAAGCCAAAAGCCTACGATACAAAGGGTGATTAGGAGGGTATAAACCATTCTTTTGCTCATGGGTGCAAAGTAGGCAAATGAAATGGATTTAAATACATGCTAAAGTAAAGCGCTGTACTAATCTTTAGACCGCTTAAAATAGGTATCAATTTTATACTTGCACTTATTGGTCACATATAACGGTCAGTTAAGGTTTTAAAGTTACCGTTTTTCAGATAAGAACTGGCGTTAGCAGTTCCGATTGGATTCGTTTAAGCCTGCCCTGAGCAAAGTCGAAGGGTAGTCGAATCCGCTGTAATTGCTGTCATACATTGTTGTGCATAGTACTTTATTCATTTTCTATTCCGTCAATTCTTGATACAATATGCTCTGTTTTCGGTTTTCTGTTGTCAATCAGTCGCCAAAATTCATTGTATTCCGATTTGCTTGAATTGGTTGGTATTATTTGCAATTCCGTTTGATTTTTAAATAGGATAGTCAGTCCGCCAACTTTGTCTATTTCTATTTTTGAAACGATTAGGTTATCAGATTTTATTATGGCTTCTAATTTTTCGTCTCTTAGATTTCCAGTTTCATAAACAAAGTCTAGTTCAGATTGGTTTTCAGAGTTTGGTTCAAACAAGTCACGACTGCCAACTAAAATATTCCCTTCATTTATTATTCTCCAATCCGTCTGGATGTGAAGTCCAAATTCTCCAATATTTTGATTTTTATCATTAGCCTTAAATCCAAATTTTAGACATTCCATATTTGAACTTCTGCTCGTTTGAGTGAGATTCAATCCGATTAATTCTTGAATTTTATTTTTCCTTTGGTCAGTCATTCGTATTATGGACAACGAAATAAGATATGATTCGTTTTAATGAACGATATCTTCCGGTAAGTGAAGTTCAAAAATTTCTGTTAAAAATGCCCCGGGTAATTGATAGATGGTCACTATGAATTGACGTATCTAGATTGACGTATCCAGGGGTAAAAAAACGAAAGGGTTTAAAAACAAAAACCGACCTCAAAAGGTCGGTTTTCTTTAGGGTCTTATCGTGGACTTTATCCTTTAACGCTAGCAAGCCTGCGCTCGGAACTTTTGATATTGTTCAATTTTAAATCCTTCAACACGTTGATAGCCTCTTCAACATAAATGTCCTTGGCCAAGTTTTTATGCCATCTGTTGCGTTTTTCGCGAAGGATGGAGTCTTGTGTGAACAGTTCCGTTTCATATTTCAAAGATTCAAAGGTCAATTTGGAATCATACTCCCTTAAACTCTTGAATTGCTCTGATTTTTCCTTTGCTTGCTCTTCACGTTGTTTGTACGCATCGTAATTCAACGAAACGGTAGTCTCATCTTGTTGCTCTTTCAACCATTTAGCATTTTCTTCAATAAGTTCGATGTATGGGTTCTCGGCCATTCGCTTTTTACTATTGGCTATGGTGGTCTCAAAATCGATATAGCCTTCCCAAACTTTGTAATCTGCAGCTGAGATTTTATCCCACTCCAAAGGATTTTCCTGATCCCTTTCACCGAGGTCGATATAGCTGTAACGGTCTGGGACAATGATGTCGCTCTTGACCCCCTCTAGTTGTGTAGAGCCGCCATTAATTCGATAAAACTTCTGGGTCGTCAATTTAATGGCTCCCAAATTTCCATGTTCATTGCTGCGGACAATATTATCCAAGGGAATCACATTTTGAACGGTTCCCTTTCCAAAGGTCTGTTTGCTGCCGATAACCACTGCGCGTTTATAGTCCTGCATAGCTGCGGCCAAAATCTCAGAGGCTGATGCCGAAAGTTCGTTGACCAAAATTACCAAGGGACCGTCCCATTGGATTCTTTCGTCTTTATCTTCGTGCACTTCTTTTCGCTGGCCTGAGGACCTTACCTGGACTATGGGACCGTCTTTAATGAACAATCCGGCCATATCCACAACCGTTTTTAAGGAACCTCCTCCATTATCGCGTAGGTCCAGAATAATACCTTCAACACCTGCTTCTTTGAGGCGTTCGACCTCTTTGGCTACATCAGTTGCCGCATTTCTTTCAGTGTAATCCTCAAAATCCACATAAAATTTAGGCAAATTGATGAGCCCATAGGTGTTACCTTCTTCTTTAACTGTGGCCGATTTGGCATAGGATTCTTCAAGGACCACAACATCCCGAATAATCGAAACTTCTTCAATGGTTCCATCAACACGACGTACAGTGAGGTCGACGATGGAGCCTTTTGGACCTTTGATGAGTTTAATCGCATCATCAAGACGCATCCCCACAATATTGATTGGCTCCTCCCCTTCTTGCCCCACTCTTAATATTTCATCACCAACTTCCAAACTTTGTTTTCTCCACACTGGTCCTCCTGAAATGATTTCCACTACTTTGGCACCTTCTGGTTTTTTTTGCAACCTTGCGCCAATTCCCTCAAATTTTCCCGACATTCCAATATCGAACTTTTCCTTATCATCCGGAGCAAAATAATAGGTATGTGGGTCAAACTCGTCCACAATGGTATTTATATATTGCACAAACCAATCCTTACGTTCCAGGTCATTTACAAAGTCAAAGAACTCATTTAGGGTATTTCCTGTTGTTTTTCTTGCCTCTACTTCTATTTCGGATACCGTTAGGTTACCATTACCCGTAGGATTTTCGCCAAAGGCATCCTCAAATTTGGCATCGTAAACACCCAAAGTATTGTACTTCAATTGTTTTCTCCAGCGTTCACGCAGTTGTTTCTTGTTGGCAGCAAACTCTTGCTCTTTGTAATCGATATTGATGGTCTCCTGTTTGGCGTAATCAAAAGGTGTTTTCAAAACCTCTTTGTACATCTCTTCAGCCTCTGCCATTCGTTTCATCAAACGTTGATAGACCACATTGAAAAAAGTGATTTCCGTATTTTTTATTTCGTCATCGATCATAAATCGATACTTTTCAAAATCCCGGATATCGCTTGCCAGAAAATAGCGCTTGGTAGGGTCTAGAATATCGATAAAATCATCAAAAACATTCGAGGAAAAACTATCATTGAGATTTTTAGGTTCGTAATGTCCCTTTTCCAGCACATAGGTAATCAAGTCCAAGAGTAATTTGTCCTTATCATCATTTTCGAATGATTTGTTTGTGAAACTACATGAAGCAACAGCGACAAGAATTACCAAAAATGCCAGAGTGAAATTCTTTTTCATAAAGGAGGTATTTGTTAGGTGCAAATACGATGGGGTAACCTCACCAAATCCGCATTATATTTTCTTTTTCTATATCTATGAATTCCCTAAGATACTGAAAAAACCATGCCAGACGGGCCGAGCCCGCATAATTTTTTGTTAATGGGTTCCAACAGCATATCCTTATGAAAAACGTATTTTTGCGCAGTTAATTATGTACCATGGAAAAACCGCTCATTTTAGTGACCAATGATGACGGAATCACGGCCCCGGGCCTTCGCTCCTTAATCCATACCATGAAGGAAATTGGGGATGTAATCGTAGTGGCCCCAGATAGCCCACAAAGCGGAATGGGACATGCCATAACCATTGATAACACGCTGTATTCCAAAAAAGTGGTCATCGACAGAGAACAAGGAGCACCGGACGAATACAGTTGTAGCGGAACCCCAGCTGATTGTGTTAAATTGGCACTTCAAGAAATATTGGACCGAAAGCCGGATATCTGTGTCAGTGGTATCAACCACGGGTCCAATTCCTCCATTAATGTTATCTATTCAGGTACCATGAGCGCAGCCATAGAAGCAGGGATAGAAGGTGTTCCCGCTATCGGTTTTTCACTTTGTGACTATTCGTGGGAGGCTGATTTTGGGCCCGCTCTAAAAGCAATAAAAAAAATCGTGGTACAAGCCCTTACTTTTGGAATTCCCAAAGGAATTGTCCTGAATGTGAATATTCCCAAGTTGGAAAACGAACCTAAAGGAATAAAAATATGTAGACAGGCCCGAGCCAATTGGAGGGAACAATTTGATAAAAGGACAAGTCCTACAGGAAAGGATTATTACTGGCTCTCAGGTGAGTTTGAACTTTTGGACAAAGGCGAGGACACAGATGAATGGGCACTGGCCCAAGGCTATGTTTCTGTGGTTCCTACCCAGTTCGACCTAACCGCCCACCACATGATTCCGCAGATAAACAATTGGGGGTTAAATGAATCGTAAAAAAGAAATTGGTATTGGTTTTGGGGTAGGCCTAATAGCAAATACATTGGGCACCCTTTTGTATATCCTCTTGTTTTCAGAACTCGGTATTGCAGAAACTTACCACGCCGCAGTAGAGCAAGGGCATATTGGCAGTTTATTGGCCTTGGGCGCCATTCCCAATCTGGTTGCTTTTTTTGGCTTTCTACGACTAAAACGGGATTTTAGGGCCAGAGGCGTCATGATAGCTACCTTACTTACGGCACTCATTATTTTGTATTATAAACTTTTTAGTTGATTCTGAACAATCCCGATAATGAAGTACTACATAATCGCTGGTGAAGCTTCCGGGGACTTGCATGGTTCCAATCTCATCAAGGCCCTGAAGAAACAGGACGCAGCTGCGCATATTCGCTGTTGGGGTGGGGATTTAATGCAAAAAGCAGGTGGAGAGCTGGCCAAACATTACAAGGATATGGCCTTCATGGGATTTCTTGAGGTAATCAAGAACATTCCCACCATCTTTAAAAACATTAAATTCTGTAAAGAAGACATTCAAAACTTCAAGCCCGACCTTATCATTTTTATTGATTTTTCGGGATTCAATCTGAGAATTGCCAAATGGGCCAAAACAAAAGGGTTCTCAACCAATTACTATATATCACCACAGATTTGGGCCTCTCGGGAAGGTAGAATAAAGAAAATCAAACGGGATATTGATCACATGTATGTCATTCTTCCCTTTGAAAAGGAATTTTATGAAAAAAAACATGGGTTTCCCGTTCATTTTGTGGGACATCCACTCATCGATGCCATTACCCATACACCTGTTCAGGATGAAATCATCTTCCGCAAAGACAATGATCTTGATAAAGAAAAACCTATAGTCGCCCTCTTGCCCGGAAGTCGAGAACAAGAGGTTCGGAAAATGCTTTCAGTGATGCTTTCCGTCCAAAAGGATTTCCCAGATTACCAATTTGTAATCGCCGGAGCGCCAAGTTTACCCAATCGATTTTATTCTTCCTTCAGGGAAAATCATAGCGTTGGCTTTGTCTCCGACCAGACCTATTCCCTTTTGAAATATGCCCATGCTGCCTTGGTAACCAGTGGTACGGCAACCTTGGAAACGGCTCTCTTCAATGTACCCCAGGTGGTTTGCTACAAGGGAAACTGGATTTCCTATCAAATTGCCAAAAGTATCATCACCTTGAATTTTATCTCACTGGTCAATCTCATCATGGACAAGGAAGTAGTAAAAGAATTGATTCAAGGCGATTTTACCCATGAAAATCTCAAAACCGAACTCGGAAAAATCCTGAATGGGGCGAATCGCGAACGTATCTTGGCAGATTATGCCCTGTTACAACAAAAATTGGGAGGCGTAGGCGCCAGCCAAAAAACGGCGCAATTACTCATTAAAAATGTGTAGTTTTATAGTCCAAGAAATAAATTGTATTCTTGGATGTTGCGAAAAACCATAGTTTTGCTCCTTATTTTCGTGCTTATCAGCTGCGGAACGAGCAAAAAACGAACGTACAGCAAGACCCGAACCGTAACGGTAGAGGGGTCATCCGAGGAGACTAACCTCACTCCAAAGATTTCCAAAAAGGAAAAAAAGAAGAACCGAAAGGCAACAGAAGTTGTTGCCACCGCCATGACCTTTAGTGGTACCCGCTACAAATTTGGAGGGACCACACGAAAGGGAATGGATTGCTCAGGCTTAGTTTTTACTAGCCTACAAGAACATGACATTGCTTTTCCAAGAACGTCATATCAAATGGCCGAAATGGGAAAGCGTATTAAAGTGGGCCAGGTTCAGAAAGGAGACCTGCTTTTTTTTAAGACCAGTAAAAGCGGAAAACGCATCAACCATGTTGGATTGGTAGTCGACGTAAAGGGTGACGATATCAAGTTCATACACTCCACAACCTCACGTGGCGTGATAGTCTCTTCCCTTAGGGAAGGATTCTGGAACTACTCCTTTGTGAAGGCGACTCGAATCCTATAATGCACATTTTTGATTTTGTATCGGTCAAACTGACCTTATTTTTGATTTTCGGGATTGTATTGGGGTTCTACTTGGAACCTCAACCGCTTCCCGTACTCCTTTGCCTCGGATTATCTATTATCATGATGATAGGGGCTTGGAAAATGGGACACTTTTTTGGGTGGGCTACCTTTTTTACGATGATTTGTTTAGGCATCCTGATTACCCTCTTTAAATTAGGAAAAGTACTACCCCACCACTATTCCAATGCCAACATTGATAAAATAGGAGCTTGGAATTTAAAAATCGAAGAAGTCTTAAAACCCAACCAATATCAAAGGCGCTATGTGGTTTGTGTGGACGCTTTCGAAAACAAAAAATGTACTGGAAGGTTGATTCTTCATGTACCCCAGGATTCTATGGCCCGGTCGTTTTATGTTGATGATAAGATTACTGGTTTGGGTAAACTTGAGGAGATTCAGGGACCCCTAAACCCACATCAGTTCAGCTATAAAGATTATCTAAAAAAGCAGGGGATTCATCATCAAATATCCATTTCCCCAAAAAGTGTTCAAAAACAGAAGTTTTCCACTCCCACCCTTTATGGACTTGCCATGAGTATCCGGGAAAAGATAGTCTTTGGGCTGTCCCAAGAAAAATTTGGAGAAGCGGAATTCGGGGTGATCCAAGCATTATTGCTAGGGAAAAGGGATGGGATAACCGAAAGCACCTATACAGATTATAAAAATGCTGGTGCCGTTCATATTTTGGCCGTTTCTGGATTACATGTTGGGGTACTATTATTGCTTTTCCAATTTTTGTTAAAACCCTTGAGATTCCTTCGTTATGGAAAAACCATTCAACTCGCTTTTGTGGTTCTATTGCTTTGGGGCTTTGCTTTCATCGCTGGATTATCCCCATCTGTCGTAAGGGCCGTAACCATGTTTTCTTTTTTGGCTTACGCCCAATATCTGAATAGACCCACCAACTCCTTTAACATCATAGCGCTCTCTATGCTTTTTATGCTTCTGGTCAATCCGTTGTTCTTGTTTCAAGTGGGTTTTCAGATGAGCTATGCCGCGGTTTTCTTTATCGTTTGGGTCTACCCAAAACTCCAAAAACTATGGCTGCCGGAACAATTTCTGATTCGAAAGGTTTGGCAATTGATATCTGTAAGTGTGGCAGCCCAATTGGGCGTATTGCCCATAAGTCTTTTCTATTTTCATCAATTTCCAGGACTTTTCTTCGTTTCCAATGTATTGATCATCCCTTTTTTGTCAATCATTTTAGGAGGAGGTCTTTTGACCATCGTACTTTCATTATGCGATGCACTTCCGGATAAATTGGTCATCGGTTACAACTACCTCATCCGAGGGATGAACACCATTATCTCATGGGTGGCAAATCAAGAGCAATTTGTCCTGCAAGAAATTCCTATGGATGGCATCCAAATGATTTTCATATACGTCATTATCTTCAGTATGGTCCTATTCCTATCCAAACCTAAATTCAAAGTAGTACTGGCAATTTTTTTGGGAATTGCCGGACTGCAGGTTTGGGGAATATGGAAGGTTTCCAAGACCAGGGATAAAACTACTTTTTTAATTGCGCATACGTCAAAGTCACCGCTCTTTGTCCACAAAAAGGGAAAGCACCTAATTGCGATGGCTTCGGACAGTTCCCATATCAAAACGTTGGTCACGCGTATAAAAATAGGGGAGCAAATGGACACCATCTCTTATACTGCTTTGGGAAATATATATGATGTTAAAAGGCAAAAAATCTACAGAGCTGACCGCTTTGCTATTTTTCCGCCAGAAATACCCGTGGATATTTTATGGCTTACAGAATCCCCCAAAATAAATATGGAGCGTTGGCTGGATTCTTTAAAGCCCAAAAGAGTAATCATGGATGGCACAAACTATAAAAGCTACACTGCCCGATGGAAGAAAAGCTGTCAAAACAAAAAGGTATCCTTTCACGATACCCGTGAAAAGGGAGCCTATGCTTTTTGATATAATCCCTTGTTTTATGCGCTCAGGTCCACTTCTTTGTCCTCGGCACCATGGGTTAACCGCTTGAGTGGCTTTAAAAGTAGAAGTACCAAAATTCCAAACAATACAGCAAAAACAAAAAGCCCACCAAAAACTTTCAACTCTCCGGCCTTCACCGAACTCTCACCAACTATACCAGCCACTTTGTTTCCAAGTCCGGTAGCTGCCCAGTATACCCCCATCATCAAAGCCATATAACGCGCTGGTGCCAATTTGGTGAAAAACGACAAAGAAACGGGTGACAAACACAATTCTCCCAAAGTATGGAACAAATAGGCCAAAACCAACCAGTACATAGCGGAACTACCCTGGCTTTCGTACTGAAGAGACGCAAAGACCATGTAGGCAAAACCAATTCCCATAATAATAACGCCAACCGCCATTTTAAAAAGTGAAGTGGCCTCCTTTCCCTTTAATTTTCTTTTGGCCCAAAAACCAGCTACCCCTACAGCAAATAGTATAATAAATCCAGGATTGGCCGATTGAAACCAAGCCGCCGGAACTTCCCATCCTAAAAGCATCCTATTTGTTTTTTCCTGAGCATACAGGTTCATAAATCAAACCATCTGTACAAAAGAGCCCCAAAAGACGATGACCATTAAAAATGAAATTAGAAGAACCAGATAACGGTCCTTTTCCACTTTTCCGTCCAGGTTTTTATAAATCATCATCATCATCCCGGTAATGAGGGACAGAAAAATAAAAAGGATACCAAATCCCCAATTATCAGGTCCTTCATACGTAAATCCGGCGTAAATGGAGTATGCCAAAAGTACCACCACGATTCCCAACTGCAACGGTGATCTGAACAGTTGTGAGAACAATTCCCCAAGGCTGATATCTGCAGATTTTTCTTCCGCGGTCGGCGGATTTCCAACATGTATCAAATAGCCTTGTCCATAGAGATATACCAATAGTCCCAAAAGCATCCCTATTCCGGCCATTCCAAATCCGTAGTGCCAGCCATAATACTGAGCAACAAATCCAACGAACAAAGAAGCGAGAAATGAACCTAGATTAATGCCCACATAGAAAATACTAAATCCTTTGTCCCTTCGGATGTCATTTTGTTTGTATAGACCCCCGACCATGGTCGAAATATTGGGTTTGAGCATACCAACACCCAGAATAACAAAGCCTAAGCCTGTGTAATACGCCCATAAGTCATCAATGGCCAGGATTCCATGCCCTATGGTCAACAAGATGGCCCCGATGGTGACGGCTTTCTTTTGGCCCAAGTATCTGTCCGCTAAAAAACCTCCTGGAATGCTCATCACGTAAACCAGCATCGTATACCAACCGTATAGCGCCAATGCTTCGGTAACGGTCCAACCCAAACCACTTTGCGGATCATTCTCCAAGGTTTTCGCGGTCATATACAAAGTGAGTAAGGCCCGCATGCCATAATAGGAAAAACGTTCCCACATTTCGGTAAAAAAAAGTACATAAAGCCCTACCGGATGTCCAAACAGCTCTTTTTGGTGTTTTGGTTTAGTCTCTGACATATTGTGTTGGTTTGATTACAGGTTTTCTTTGATGAAATTGGTCATCTTCGTAAATAGGTGCAAACGGGTATTTCCTCCGTAAATCCCATGGTTTCTATCTGGATAAATGGCCCAATCAAAGTCCTTGTTCGCTTGGACCAAAGCTTCTATCATGCGCATGGTGTTCTGCACATGTACATTGTCATCCCCAGATCCGTGTACCACCAAGTACTTCCCTTTTAACAACTCCGGATAGTTGAAAGGAGAGTTTTCATCATATCCACTCGGATTTTCCTGTGGCGTCTGCATGTAGCGTTCGGTATAAATGGTGTCATAAAAGCGCCAGGAGGTGACGGGAGCAACGGCTATTCCCATTTCAAAAACGTCATTTCCTTTTAAGAGACAATTGGTCGACATAAATCCTCCATAACTCCAGCCCCATATTCCCGTTCTATTTTCGTCAACATAAGGTAGTTCACTTAGTTTTTTGGCTGCTGCGATTTGGTCCTCCACTTCATATTTGCCCAATTCTTTTTGCGTTACTTTTTTAAAATCGCGCCCTTTAAGACCCGTTCCCCTGCCATCTACGCAGACCACAAGATATCCTTGAGAGGCCAACATTTGATGCCAATAATCATTGGCACTAAACCAGCGGTTGGCCACTTGTTGGGAACCGGGGCCACTGTATTGAAACATGAAAAGGGGATATTCTTTGGATTCATCGAAATCCGTCGGCTTGACCATATACATATTCAAATCATTCCCATTGATGGAGATTGTGGAGAATTCCTTGGGGCTCAACTGATAAGTTTCCAATTTGCTATCCAATACGGAATTATCTTTTATCAGCTTCAATTCCTTTCCTGTCGACGCCTCATTTAGGGTAAACTGATAAGGTGTTGTAGCACTTGAAAACGTATTGATAAAATAGGTGTAGTCCGCACTGAAGTCGGCAGCATTGGTCCCTGTTTTTTGGGTAAGCCGTTTTTTGGACTTCCCATTTATCCTAACACTGTAAACATCGCGATTGATCGATCCATTTTCTGTGGATTGATAATAAACCATCTTTTTTTTGGTATCATATCCATAATACGCAGTCACTTCCCACTCACCTTGGGTCACTTGGTTTTTCAATTTTCCATCATTTCCATACCAATAAATATGATTGTGACCATCTGCTTCACTGGTCCAAATAAAACTGTCATCCGCTAAAAAGGTGAGATTGTCCGTTATGTCCACATACGCCTCATCCTTTTCCTCCATAAGGGTGATAACTGAATTGTCTATGGCATTTACAGCCAGTAGTTTGAGCTGGTTTTGATGTCTATTCAAGGTCTGTACACTCAAAAGGTCCGGATTGTTCATCCATTTGATTCTAGGGATATAATAGGCATCGCCCAAGTTCACTTCCTTGGTGGTCCCAGAAGCTATATCGTACATTTTAAGTTCCACCTTCGCATTTTCCTCTCCGGCCTTTGGATATTTAAATTCATATTGAAAAGGATATAAGTCCTCGCCATAAACATCCATGGAAAAATGGGGTACCTGCGTCTCGTCAAAACGCATAAAAGCGATTTTGGTCCCATCACTGTTCCAAGCAAATGCCTTGACAAAGCCAAACTCTTCTTCATAGACCCAATCCGTAACCCCATTGATGATGGTGCCGTAGCTACCATCTTTGGTAATCTGTTTGGTGGTTTTTGAGGAAATTTCAAAAATGTACAGATTATTGTCCCAGACAAAAGCCACTTTAGACCCGTCTGGAGAAAGCGCTGGTTCCTGGATTTTGTTATCTGAAATTTTGGTTATGCCCTTTGAGGAGACGTCGTACACATAGTATACACCGAGTTGCGACCTTCTGAAGATTGGTTCAACATCGGTTGCCAAAATTATTTTTGACTCGTCTACACTGAACTCATAAGAAGTAAAATTGGGAATTTCAGCTGACGATGACACAACGGTTTCTACTTTTTGTTGTGTCCCATAATCGTACTTATCCAAGCTACTGGTCCCATCGCCTCTATTGAAGTTAAGGATGGTATATTGTTTTCCGTTTTTCATAGATCGGAGAACATCCAATCGTTCCGTTCTAAAAGTACCGCTCCATATTTCTTCTAGGGTTATTTCTTTTTTTTGGGCTGAGGTGAGGGATAAAAAACCTATTAAAAATAGGCAAAAGAGTGTTTTTTTATACATGAAGTGCAAGTATTTAAAATCCACCAAGTTTACTAATATTTATTCGAAATATAAACTTTAATGTATCTGATACTGCTCGAATTTGTATTTAGTGTAGCGATTGTGTGGACAATGTTTATATTTTAGCACCAGAACCAAGCAATATGAATGCGCCTATCGAAGGATTCTCCAAACTTTCTAAGGAAGAAAAAATCCATTGGATCGCCCACAATTTTACAGAACAGCCCAAAAAGACGGAGCAATTGTTAAAACGATATTGGAACATCGATGGCGAAGTTCAAAAAATCCATGATGAGTTTATCGAGAACACCCTATCCAATTACTACCTTCCTTTCGCGATAGCGCCAAATTTTTTAATAAATGGCGCTTTTTATGCCCTTCCCATGGTCATTGAGGAAAGTTCCGTGGTCGCAGCGGCGAGCAAAGCGGCAAAATTTTGGCTTTCTCGGGGAGGATTTAAGGCGGAGGTCCTCAGTACGGAAAAAGTAGGTCAGGTACATTTTGTTTTTAAGGGAGATACTTCGAAACTTTTCCATTTTTTTACCGATATACAAGAAACCCTGCATCGCAGTGTCGAACCTATCACCCGAAATATGGAAAAGCGCGGTGGTGGTCTGAAAAAAATCGAACTGCGCGATAAAACCGGGGATATAGAACAATATTTCCAACTACACTGCACGTTCGAGACATTGGATGCCATGGGGGCCAATTTTATAAATTCATGTCTTGAACAATTGGCATCGACCTTAAAGGAAAGTGCAAATGCCTATTTTGGTTTCAATGAAACTGAAAAATCAATTGAAGTCGTGATGAGCATCTTGTCCAATTATGTACCCAACTGTTTGGTAAAGGCCGAGGTCAGTTGCCCGGTGGAGATGCTCAATGAAGATGGAATGCCGCCCGAGGAATTCGCAACCAAAATGATACAAGCCGTTCAAATAGCCAAGGTTGATCCCCATAGGGCGGTCACACATAACAAGGGTGTCATGAATGGTATTGATGCTGTAGTATTGGCAACGGGCAATGATTTTAGAGCGGTGGAAGCGGGAATTCATGCCTACGCCGCAAAAGGGGGTTCCTATTCCAGCTTGACCCATGCATCCATAAAAGAAGGTATTTTCCATTTTTGGATCGAGGTTCCCTTGGCATTAGGTACTGTTGGGGGGCTTACTTCTTTGCATCCTTTGGTAAAATTGGCCCTGGAAATCCTTCAACATCCCAGGGCGAAACAATTGATGCAAATCACAGCGGTGGCAGGTCTGGCCCAGAACTTTGCCGCATTGCGTTCCTTGGTCACCACGGGAATCCAAAAAGGTCATATGAAAATGCACCTTTTGAATATTCTGAACCAGATTGGTGCCAATGATATGGAGAAAAAGGAACTCATCCAGTTCTTTAAGGAACGTACCGTGTCCAACTCCACTGTAAAAGAAGCATTAGAAAACTTAAGGTCATAAATGCAGGAAGAGTTTTACAGTAATGGAAAACTTTTGCTCTCCGGGGAATATGCTATTTTGGACGGTGCCCTCGGTTTGGCGATTCCGACGAAATACGGACAATCGTTGGTCGTAAAAACAAGTGACGCGCCTCTTATTCGTTGGAAAAGTTTAAATCCCGATGGTAATGTTTGGTTTACAACTGATTTTTCAATAAATCTTCACGAAATTACCAATTGTACTGATGCCGATGTGGCAAGAACGCTTCAAAAGCTGCTTAGAGAGGCCAAAAGACAGAATCCAAATTTTCTTTCGGGAGATACGGGATTCGAGGTAGAATCCCATTTGGGCTTTCCTCGGAATTGGGGTCTGGGAAGTTCCTCTACGCTCATTAACAATATCGCACAATGGGCAAATGTGGATGCCTATAAACTGTTGTGGAACGCTTTCGGAGGAAGTGGTTACGATATTGCCTGCGCACAACATCCATCCCCTATTACGTACCAACTGAAAAATGGGCATCCTATTGTAAAACTGGTCAATTTTGATCCCGTATTTAAAGATTCGCTCTTCTTTGTGCACCTGAATCAAAAACAGAGCAGTAAAGCGGCCATTGCCGCGTACCGGAACCGATCTTTCAATACCGCTAAGTTGGTGGAAGAAATCAGCGCGATAACTCAAAAAATGTTACACGCTGGTTCACTTGAAGCGTTTGCAGGTCTAATTGAAAAACATGAATTCCTACTATCTGAAATCCTGGGCATCGGGCCGGTAAAAACACACCTTTTCCCAGATTATCCGGGCACCATTAAAAGTCTTGGGGCTTGGGGTGGGGATTTTGTGTTGGTAGTGGATACTACAGGGTTTATTGATTACTTTAACAAAAAAGGGTTTTATACTATTGTTAGATTTTCAGAAATGTCCCTCTGAAGCAGGGTCATTTAGGCGAATTAAAATGACCATTTTCGCTTAAAAGTCACCCATCCGTAGATCTATATCGGGCATCTGTCAATTCTTCTCCTCTTTATTTCCATGTTTTTAGCTTCTTGATGGTTGAAGATAAAAAATACTTGTCCATGCCATTTTTAAAACAGGTTTCTGTTTCTTTCATGAAAAACTTTTCTTCTTTTCATCGAAAGTTGATATGGTTTCTCGCATTCCTTATAATCAATAATGTTCTTATCATGGTGTTTTATTGGAAATCGCCACATTCGGCAGAGACTTTTTTAAACGTTTCACATTGGATTTCTTTACTGGTCTCAACAAGTATTCTTCGAATTTTGATTAAACACACAAAGTCAAAACGTAAGCCCGAAATCGAAACCTGTGATTTTAATCAGAAGGACAAGTATGGAAAAACAGGGCTCTCCAGATCATTCTCCCTCGAACTAAAAAACAAATTAGAGTACTTGATGAAAACCGAAAAAGTATACCTGGTGCACAATCTAAAGTTGGATGACATTGCACAAATGCTGGATGTATCCAGGCATCACGGATCTCAGGTAATTAATGAAAACTTTGGGGTTAGCTTCTATGAATACATTAATTCTTATCGTATAGAGGAAGTAAAAAAACTACTGAACAGTAGAAACATCCATACAAAATCCATTTCTGATATTGCGTATGAGTGCGGGTTCAACAATAGGGTTTCATTTTACAACGCCTTCAGGAAGGTAACACGGATGACTCCAAAAGAATTTATTGCAAAGAGAGTAGCTTAACTATCCTATCGGTACCTAAATTCCCAACCATCTATGTTTCTGGTTAAAACTGACTATGTTTCCTGCAATGTCTTCGCTCACAGGAGCTTTGTTAAGCTCTAAGGTTGTCGTTTATCCCTTGTTGTTTTTCATATAAGACCAAAGTGTTAACCATCTTCGGCTAGTCTGTAAAGGTTATTAAGGATTTACAAGCTCGGCGAGCTTTTTGCCTTTTTTTGCCCAAAGTTCTAGAGGGCGAGGCCCTAAATCTTATCATTTCTTCTCGTATCTCATGGGAATTTTTGAATAGTCTGAAAGATTTTAACTCTCGTCCTCTTTCGCTTAAAAAGATAACTAATTCAAAATTCAAATTTTAATGAAAGATTATTGGAGGGCTTTCGTGCTATTTATAGGTTTTACCTCTATTTCCCTAGCCCAAGAAAGACTAGTTTCCGGGAATGTATCAGACCAAAATGGTCTTCCATTACCCGGAGTATCCGTAGTGGTCGTGGGCACCAGTACGGGAACACAAACCGATTTTAACGGCGATTATACCATATCTGTTAACATTGGCCAAGTTTTGCGCTTCAGTTACTTGGGGCAAAGAACGGTGAACAGAACTGTTGGCAATTCTTCGACCATAAACGTACAGCTAGAAGAGGATGCCCAAGCATTGCAGGAGGTAATTGTTACCGGGCAGGGTTCTGGGATTGAACGAAGAAAACTGTCCACTACGGTGGATGTTCTCAACGAAGACCAGATAGACAAACTTCCTGCCAATCAAATAGACCAATTACTACAAGCAACAGCTCCAAGTGCACAAATAAGACTGAGTTCTGGTCAGCCAGGTACCGCTTCTGTTATTAGAACAAGAGGGCCCATATCCGCAGCAACATCCTCGACCCCGGTAATAATTGTGGATGGGGTTAGAGTTGATAATTTGAATTCAAACCCCGAGTTAGGTCTAAATACCGGTGGTGCAGACGTTTCTGCCTTGGCAGATATTCCTGTTGAGTCGATCGAAAGAATTGAGTACATAAAAGGAGGTGCAGCAACTACGCTTTATGGAGCTGACGCAGCCAATGGAATTATTCAAATTATTACAAAAAAGGGGAAAGCGGGTAAGTCTTCTGCATTTTTTGAGACCCGACTCGGGGTTATCGAAGCAACAAAAGACTTTTTAAAATATGAGCGAACAGGGGAAGCTCTTTTTGAAAACGGCTTTTCCCAGGAGTTTCGGGTAGGAATTAATGGAGGAGACGAAAAGTTCTCTTATAATTTTGGGGGCAGTCTTTACCGGGATGATTCCTTTAACCAGTTGAACGAACAAGTAAGGCGTACGTTTACCTTTGGATTTACGGCAAATATAACCGATAGATTTAAGTATCAAGGGTCATTCGCCTATGTGAACTTTGATTCTAACCTGGATTATAATGCTAACGTAAACTTTTCTAGATTTTCAAATTTTGAAGGTGCGGCGAGAGGGAATTTAGATTTGCTTACAGATGAGGAATGGCAAGCAGAATTGGAAAGATCAAATGAGATAGGACCACTCGTTGATATTACCGGTTCAACGAATCGTTTTACGGCATCCAACAAGTTCATCTATGACTTTACAGACAGCTTTCAAGGCAACTTTACTATAGGTATTGATAATCGAAATTCAGTCCAGGAGAATTTACAGAGCAATGCGTTATTGATTGCTTTAGGAGCTATAGCCGAAGGAACAACGGACCAAGCTGAATTAGACCGGGTCTTAAGAGCATCCTTTACGGCAACGGCTGATTTGAACTTTACGCATCGAGCAAATCTGGAAAATTTTTCATTTGTGACCATAC
>NZ_CAKZYF010000208.1 GCF_937884665.1 uncultured Allomuricauda sp.
CAACGCCAATAAAAAAGTACCGGCAACCATAAAGTAGCGTCTTGGGAAATGGTTTCGAGAATTCATTCCAACTTTTTTAAGGCCTTAAACAAATCTTTATCTCCACCCACATTTCCAGGAAAAATGACATAGGGTATCGCCGGAAATTTAGAATGCCCATCCGCTTGCCAAACAGGCACGCCCTTTATCAACTGACCCAAGACTTTAGCCCGTTGTATATTTAAGGCCTTCACGGCAATATGGCTTGAAGTAATACCTCCTTTGGCCAAAATAAATCGAGGCTGTACAACAATTGATTTAATAAGTGAAGTCACCGCATCAGATACTATATTTACAATGGCGAGACTCTCTTCGGTGGTACTTCCCTTCTTAAGTTTTCGACTGGTATACAGAACTACATTTCGGCCATTTCTAAGAAATTCATCTATTGTTTTTGCAGTTTTTCCAACAATTTGCTGCAATTTGCTAGCTCCAAAAACAGTGTCTACATCAAATTCCAAATATGCTGCATAGTACTGCTCTTTTAAGAAGTTGAGTTGGGCCGTGGTCTTCGGAACGTAAGAACCGATAACGACCAATGCTCCCACTTTTTTGCTGCTTTCAAAGTCTTTTTTTTCCAGTAATGGTGCTGGCCTGCTTCCTGTAATGGCATTGATAAAGGAGGCCGCAGTTCTGTACAGTAAGTTTTTGTGGGATTTCAAGGCTGCGAGTGCAAAAGCCTCCAAGTCGACGTATGATGTGGCATTCACAATGAGACAATGATGCCGTTCTATCATTTCGTTCAATTGGTTTGAAATTGAACCAGAACGCAAGGTATTAATGGTAACTGATGTAATATTATCAGGCTCCAATTTGCCGGCATATTTTTCCAAAACATAATCCCGAAGGTTGGAATGACTGTATCCAAAAGTGCTGTCCTTGGCGAATGGGGTTTGCGCGGCAGGAATAAAATTACTTTTCTGTTGAACGTAATGTACATCTTTAAAGGTATACCTGCCCCCTTCAAAAAAAGCAGGGATAAGCGCATGCTTGGCTTTATTCAGTCCTAAGGCCTTCCCTAAAACTTCCACCTCGTAAGGATAATGACCCCTTAAAGTGGAATCACTACGACTTACGACAACTAACTTTTTACCGTGTTTGATTGCCAATGTCTTCAAACGGCTGCCTATGGTCATGGCCAAATCTTCAGCTTCTTCTTTTTGCAAGGCCCGGGAATTGGTCAGCACAAAAAACACCGGACTTTGCAACAGCTCGTTTTCCAATAGTTGTTTTGACCAGTTGGTGAGTACCGGAATGTTCTGGACCGTCTGCGTTCCTGTTGGGTCGTCATCCAAAATCACAATACTTCGCGAATAGTTTTTGAGGTATTCGCGTATTCCTTTTTGATATCCTTTTTCGAGGCTACCTTCATGAATGGATCTTAAGATGGGTTCACCTTTCATACGAACTATTCCAGGGCCAGCACCCTTGCAGGTGCACCATCGCCTCTTAGTATTTTTAGCGGCAACGCAATTAAGGTTACTTGCTCCTTTGTTATTTTATCCAAATTGACCAGGCCTTCCAATATTAGGATATCGTTCTGCATCAAAATGGTATGGATTTCCGTTACTTCACGGATATTGTTGACATTGGCAATTGAGGGGGGTTCCACGCCCAATAACGCAATGCGTTTTTCTACCATCCATTCAGCAAGTTCTTTACTGATTCGGGGCAGTGCATCGCGATAACTTGTGGTCCCCACTCTTTTGCTCCAATCGGTTCTTAGAATTAGGCTATGTCCTTTTTGGATTTTTTTCGCGATAGGTCGCATGTCATCAATTGTAATTAAGCTGCTTTCAGCAATACCAGAAAGGTTAACCACCCATGCAAAGGAAATAAACCTTTGCACGGGTATTTCATCAATACTTTGGGGATTTACCCCAAAATGTAAAGGCGCATCCATGTGCGTGCCGACATGGGAATAGAGTTCCAAGGTGCTGGCGTTCCATCCATCCCTGGCCAAACTTCGGGCCTTACTTATAGTTACCCCATTGAGGTCATTGGAAAGGGTCAACGTAAGGTCAATATAATTTTTATGCTCAAGGTCCAGCATTAGATTTATGCATTGATGGATTCAATGATACGCTGGGCAATTTCGGTGGTTGATGCATTTCCCTTAAGGTCCTTTGTGAGATTACCTTTTGCTGTGGCATATTCGATACCCGCTAATATCGCATTAGCTGCTTCCTGCTCTCCCAGATGTTCCAACATAATTGCAGCAGACCATATTTGACCCACGGGATTGGCAATATTCTGCCCGGCAATATCGGGAGCGGAACCATGAATAGGTTCAAACATTGAGGGAAAGTCTTTTTCAGGATTGATATTTCCACTTCCACCAAGACCCAGACTTCCCATAATGGCCCCTCCCAAATCAGAAAGGATGTCCCCGATCATGTTTGTGGTGACGATAACGTCAAAAATTTCGGGTTTCAAAACAAAACTCGCAGAAGCATTGTCAACATACATTTTGTTGTATGCCACATCTGGATACTTATCTGCCACCTCCTGCATGACCATGTCCCAAAAACCCAAGGAATAAATCAAAGTATTGGACTTGGTCACATTGGTGACTTTTTTTCGTCGTTTACGTGCTAATTTGAAGGCATAATGGGCAATACGTTCTACCCCTAGCCTTGTTACCATACTAGTGTCCACGGCACATCCGTTTGGGGTATCAGGGTAAAAGATTTTGCCATTTTGAACAAATTCACCTTCATTGTTTTCTCTGAGAATAATAAAGTCGATGTCTTGCTGGGTCTTTTCGCGAAGTGGACTGGTTATCCCGGAAAACAATTTGACCGGTCGGTAATTCACATATTGGTGCAGTTCCGTTCGTACCTTGAATGTGTAATCTTTGGCAGGCAATGTGTCATCTACTTCCGGTAGGCCCACTGCCCCAAAATAGATTGCGTCAAATGATTTAAGGGTTTCAATGCCATTTGGTGGCATAAATTCGCCGTGTTTTACATAATGGCCCGCACCCCAGGAAAAATCTTCAGTAGTTATCTCAAAATCGTGTTTTTTGGCTACTTCTTTTAAGATGGACACGCCTACTGGAACAATTTCGTGTCCAATTCCATCCCCATTGACTACGGCTATGTTATAGCTTCTTCCCATGATGTATTTCTCCTATTTTTTAGTTTACCGTTTACTTTAAAAAGTCTTCTCCCCATTTGGCCCTAAGTTCTTTGGATAGGGAAGCAACAAGCGCTTGATATTCCTTTTTATTGGCCAGGTTATCCAGTTCTTGGGGGTCTTTATCATGATCAAAGAGCATCCGCTCAAAAGATACACCCGTATCAGAAACCCATTCTGTATAAAAAAGGTTACCCGTGATCAAGGTAACCGCATTCTTAAATTTACATACGGCCCAATCTTTATCGGGGGTTTCGGAACGAAACAGACCTGCAACACTTTTTCCTTCAACCGTAGGGGGTGCATCAATACCGATAAGTTCACAGAGCGTTGGATACACATCTATATATTCGGTTATCGCATCGGAACGAAGCCCTTGTTCTTGTCCTGGAATTTTAATGAGCAAGGGGGTTCGCAGAGCAGTCTCAAAAGTGGAGTGCTTACACCACAACTTATGCTCTCCAAGATTCCAACCGTGGTCGCCCCAAAGAACAATGATGGTATTTTTGGACAAATCCAATCGCTCCAATTCGTCCAATACCAAACCAATTTGGGCATCTACGTAACTTACCGCGGCATAATAGCCGTGTATCAATTCCTTGGCTAGGGCATCCGGTAGGTGCCCTTTTTTAGGGATACCTTCGTAATTCCGCAATTCTCCATAATTATGAAATGCCTTTTTGGGGGTTGAATTGGGTTGTAAGTAATTTTCAGGAAGCTCAATCTTTTCACGGTCATACAAATTCCAATATTTCACCGGAGCGGTAAAAGGTAGATGGGGCTTCGCAACACCCATAGTTAAAAAGAATGGTTCCTTTGATTTTTTAAGTTTGTTCAAGTCTTTGATGACTTTCAAGGCCAACTTTCCGTCCCGATATACCGAATCATGGACATCTGCGGCTTCAAAAGGCAAACCACGCTTTGTGTTTTTCCGTATTTCTTGACTTTCCTTAAGCGCATAGTTCCATAAAGCATCTGCTTGCCATATTTCGTTCCAGGCATCTTTATCATCAGTTTTATGGTGGTATATTTTTCCATTGGAAATGGTACGATACCCATTTTGTCGTAACAGCATGGGCAAGGAAACCGCTTCAGGATAATCTTCATCTTTTTTGGTCCGCGCCCCTAAAAAACGATTTTGAGTAGGCCGTGCACCAGTCAATATGCTGGCCCTAGAAGCACCGCATACAGGAACGTTACAGTACGCACGATCAAATACCAGACTCTTTTCGGCCAACTTGTCAAGGTTAGGGGAAACTATCTGTTCAACACCATAAAAATTCAGTTCAGGTCTTAGATCATCAACAGCAATAAAAAGGACATTGGGTGGGGTAGCTGATGGGGGATCATTCTGAGACGTCAAAGTATCGGGACGTATGGCAAACATCAAAATTAGGGCGAATAAATATTGGGCGGGCTTTAAGGGCATTGTGTATTCATTTGAGATAAACTCAATATTACAATCTTTGATTTGGCTAACTATCCTGTACTTTCGGGCAGTAGAACCATCAACTCACCGAAATGGTACAAACAACGTTTTTGGATTCCTTGGGCAGAGCTATCTTCAAAGGAATGGCCTCCATACCGGGGACCATATTATATTTTCGGTTTTTGGCGGTTTTCATAATTGAAATAGGAGCATTGTCGGTAACCATTACCTTAGCGTTTTCCTTCTGAACCACGATTTGATTATTGGATAGTTGCTCTATTTTTTCGTGGTTGGGCGAAATAAGAGGCAATATCAAATCGCAGGTATTTGTACCTTGACTTTTACCTTTGGCAAAAACAGTGATCACCAACTTTTCATGACCAAATTTGTATTGAAAATCAAAAGAACCTTCATCCAGAACTTTCTGGTGTTTATTGGTCAGTTGTGTTTTTACGTCCAAGATTACGACATCCTTCCTTTTTGAAGTGGTAACTTTTGCCTGAAGGTCGTACAGGTTGGTGAACCACTCGCCATTTTTTCTGGTTTCTATCCTTGGTGTAAGTGCGATATCTTCTCCATTAGGTTGAATTTGTTGGTTATTAGGCTCCACCAAAAGGTACTCCGCCATACTTGCCGTAAATAATGGCCCTACTTTTTCATGCCAAAGTACAGCTAAAGCGCCTCCTGTAGCTGTTTGTGATAGAGGTTTTTTAAAGATGACATCATTCGTTGAAACTGTCGCTCGCCATGGCCCTGTGGACACTAACCAAACTTCAAGGTCCGTAAAATGTTTCATGCCATAGGGTTTGCTTCTTGGTATTGGGTTTTTTTTGGTAATCTCAGGAAGCACTTTCTTATTATCCAGAACAAAGGCCAATGATTTGGCATGGGCAAAGGTGTGATGTAAGCATGGTAATACGCCATGGTTACCATAATGCAATCCGCCGGCCAATAGGCCATCTATCGTACAGCGTTGCAGCAGTTCGGTGCTCAAATATGCCGCAGTACCAAATGCTCGGTTTCTATCGGCCATAAGTGAAAATGCAGGCTGACACCCATCTGTGGTTCGGCTGCCCCAATAGCTCCATTTGTTTTGGCGCGTGCCCCAACTGTTGTCCCAAGCACCATCAGGCAACATAAATTCTAAATGGCTTTCCATGGATTTTTCCAACAAGGTTAATAGTTCTTCATCCGCAACGGCTATTGCATATTGTACCAGTCCATTTAAAGTTTCTTCGACGTTGTACCCCAAATCGACCGGATACAACCCTTTTTCACTGGGTTCGTCGGGTGGTTTATTTTCACCAAAAATGAAATAATTCGGTTGGGTTAGCCTACCCAGAAGTTCATCTGCCAATTGTCGGGCATGTGCCAAATATTTCTTATTCTGAAACATTTTTCCCCAAAGGTGAAGCCCGTAGACCGCCGTCATCGGATAATTGGTGTGGCTGTAATCAATCGTAAAGTTCTTATGAACGAACTCAGCGGCCTTTTTCAATCGTTCCGTCCACCGTAGTCTAATTTCCTCGGGTAATATGTGTTGGTGATGATGCAGGGCCTCGGCGAGGGCAATGGCTCCAAATACTGTAATACCCGCCCAAGATTTAGGATTTTGAACTACTGTCCAGCTACCATCAGGTTTGGAGACGTTCTCTGACCATTGCATAACATTGATAGCTGCATTAAGGTATTTCTGTTTCCTGGTACTATCTGCCATGTACATAAATGGATAAACTGCATCCATACAGCGGCCATGAATTCTATTCATCGCATTACAAAACAACGCACCATGCAATTCAGGGTTTTCAGGAGCATTTATTTGAGTGGCCAGCATGGCATCGCACCATTCACTAAGTAATTCGCTTGCAAGGTTTAAAAAAGAAGAGGCTCCCACTACAGAGGCATCTGATGTATTTGTTTTGTTCTTACAGCCATGCAGGGGAACCAAAAGCCCTATACTGGACAATGCAGATAACTGGGTGAAACGGCGTCTTTTCATAGTATCTTGAATTCGTTTTTAAGCCAATGTGACCAATGATAAAAAGACTTGGACAATTTAATATCCTGTACCGTTCTGTACCAATTATTATTGAGTATGGTCACTCCATAAAAAAGACTTCTACCAAAGTTTTTGCAATAGGGGAATTATCCGTGTTCGTTTCCATAATTTCAGACATATAGGCCCACCATTTTTGTACGATTTTACTATGGGCCAAGTCCTGGGAACCTCCTTTTCCAGTTACCTTTTGAAAGGCAAAAAGGATATGGGTCTCCTCATCCAAAAAAATGGAATATTCACTTACCCCAGACTCTTTTAGCAGCGACTCAAGTTCTGGCCATAGTTGATTGTGCCGTTCCACATAGGCCTTTTTTTGGGCAACGTTCAGTTTCATTTTAAAGGCAAGTCGTTTCATTGTTTTTAAATTTTATGGATACGATCAAGCGTATTTTCGCTTCTTGCGTTTTCGCATCTTATTGGCCTCTTGGTCACCTTTGAATTTTTCTTTAACCGGATTCCATTGTAAAGGCCGGTTCAATTCATAAGCAATATTGGCGATATGGCAGAGGCTTGCGGATCGGTGGCCTGTTTCTATATCGCAAATGGGCTGCTGTCTGGTTTTTATGGCATCCAACCAATTTTGGTAATGGTTTCCCTGGTCGTTGAACAATTCTTTCGAATCACCACCATCTGGCATTAAAATAGTAGTTGGAGTGGTTTCAAGGAAGCTTCGACTGACGTCAAGGCTACCTTCAGAACCTATAAAACGTACAGCCCAGCCACGTCCAAAATCTTCATGTACCAATTCGATTCCATTTTCATAGTACATGCGCAAACCCCGCATTGCCTTAGGGTCTTTCGGGGGTATAAAAGAGACAGGTCCAGTTCGGTCCTGCCCCAAGCACCATTGTGCAATATCGAACATATGGGTGCCCCAATCCGCCAATCGGCCACCGCCAATTTCTTTAAAATCCCGCCAGGCTGGATAGGTTTTGACGACTTCTGGGGCAATGGTATCATGGTAATGGAGCAAGGGAGCAGGTCCGCACCAAAGGTTCCAATCGACATCTTTAGGGGTTTCTTGAAATGGTAGATCATAAGCGCGATATGGATCGCCCACGTTGACCAAGACTTTTTTTATCTCACCCAGTTTACCTGATTTGACGATTTCATTTGCCTTTATAAATTTGGCCCAGGAGCGCTGCATACTCCCCACCTGAAGTACACGGTCGTATTTTTTCAAGGCGTTTACCATATCCCTGCCGTCCTTGATCGTATTGGTCATGGGCTTTTCACAGAATACATCTTTACCAGATTTCATGGCATCTATAGATTGTTGCGCGTGCCAATGGTCTGGTGTGGCTATTACCACGGCATCAATTTCTTTTCGCTCCAATAGTTCTTCATACTGCAAGTAAGTTGCAACCCCACTATAATTAGCTACTCCTCTTTTATCCGCATAATACCCTTCTACCAGTTGTTTGAACCACTCTCTTTTTGAACCCCAAACTTCGGCACCAGCAATGATTTGTGCTTGCGTATTGGTCATGAATTTATTCGCTAGGATTCCTCCTTGTTTGCCCAAGCCGATGTAACCCAAGTTAATTTTATCGTTTGGAGCAATAAAGCCCCTTCCCAAGACATGCCGCGGAACTATGGTTATCAATCCGGCGGCTAAAGCGGTATTTCTTATAAAATGCCGTCTGGTTACCGTACGCTCTTTTTGGTTCTTTTTGATTTGTGTTTCTTTCATGCTTTTAAATTCTTAATGTCTTTTTGTTATGGTATGATACATGGATATAGCAACTGTTGAATATCCGTTACTTGAATCAGTTGTGACCTGATATCGCAATAGTTGGAAATGCCGAGCATACTTCCTGAATTTACAAACATTCTGCGTAACCGCTCCCTAGCCTTTTTCATATCACCCAATTGTTCATAAGGCCAAATGCTAGTATCATCCAAATAAGGGTATAAAAAATCATATGCCTTTTGCAGGTCACCCTCCTTGGAAGTTCGTTCCCATAGTTCAACGCCTAGTCTCTTCCCATAAAAAGCCAGTTTGGTGAGCGCTGAAAGGTTCAATATGCTATAAGTAAGCCCTTTGGTACGCTTGAGTTCGTGGGGCTGACTACCATCTGGTTCTATTTGAAGTGCGATACGTTGTTCAAAAACGGACTTCAACACGATTTTAGCTTCATCTGTCTTCTCTAGAAATAGTAAGAGTGAAACCAACTGCACATCGTAAAGCGAACCATGGTTATTAGATCTTGACTTTTCAAAAACACCGAATTCGCTGGTTTGTAACCAGCTCAAATAGTCCTTCAACCATGCTTTTAGCGCTATGTCCATTTGCTTAGGCATGTTATTGTGCATTTCCAAAATTTCAATGGCCGTAATGATATGAACTACTCCGGAAAACTCGATAATACCAAAGCCCCTTCCCGTATTCTTACCCGGAATACCCTGAGCATAGTTTAAATTGGGGTTCATTCGTGTTCCTTTATCCAAAAACCAAACCTTGAGTAATTGCTTTATCTTTTTGGCATATCGTCTTTTCCCCGAAAAGAAATACGCCAAGGACAGCGCCCTAACATTGTTGAACATTCTATCCTTAACCGGGTCGTCTACATTTTCTCCTTTGGTCATAGGGTTAACTATCCCATCTTTACGAATCCAGGGTAGACCATCTTCTTTCTCCGGGTCAGGCCACCAATAAGGTGCCAAACTTAGGTAGTCATGTTTGTCGGCACTGGCGGCGACTTGTTTTTTCTGCATTACGGAAAACGGGCCTTCCATTAGGGCCCTATCCGCTTGCTTCAATACGTTTTGATATGCTGGTAGATACTCTTTTGAGTTATCTCGTATGGACTCCTTGACCAAGACCAATTTTTCGTGGTCCAGATAGGTCAATTGGGCCTTGCTCTCAGACATGAGGCACAGACCTAAAATGCAGGACAGAAAATAAAAGGTTTTTCCCCTACGCATTAATCCATTTTTAATAACTCACTTCCTGCCAACAAAAAAGCCCCTGTCCCATAATTTTGCCAGCTATCCGCACTGGCCGGTTGTGGGTCTGCACCAATATTCTGAACCCTACCGACCATACCGTTTTCTTGTTGTCTAGCTTCTAGGGCCTTCCAGGCTTTTTTTACGGCCGAACCGTAGGTGGTTTTATCCAAAATACCGTTATTGACACCCCAGGCCAAGGCAAAGGTGTAAAACCCACTGGCACTTACTTCGCCATGGTTCCAAGATTCGGGCGACAAGAGGCTGGTACGCCATAAACCATCTTCATGTTGTAACGATTGTATTCGGGCTGCCATCTCCTTATAAAGATTTAAATAGAAATTGTAATGTTCAAAGTCTTTTGGTAAATCGTCTAGGATAAGTGCAAGTCCGCCCAAAACCCATCCATTTCCTCTGGCCCAAAAAATCTTTTTACCGTTGGGTTCTTTGAGGTCTTTCTCGTTTACGCCCCATTGATATCGCGTATCCCTAGCAAAGAGCTGTTCCTGTCTATCATACAGGAGGTTATACGTTTCCATATAGTACTTATGCATGGCATCTAGATATTTTTTCTCCCCGGTTTGCTCAGCATAAACCGTTATTACCGGAGGGGCCATAAACAATGCATCACACCACCACCAAAGAATTTTTTTAAACGCTTGCGAATCCGTTCCTTCTTTCCATTTGTTGGATTGATAAAGATGGGTGTCCAAAAACTCTTTTGTTGGACCTAAATCAACCAAATTTTTTCTAGTCGAATTCGCATACAGGTACATATAGGAAATGGCGACATCATCTGCATGATAGGTTCTGTAAAGCGGTTTCCAGTGGTTGTAATACCCCATGGTCTTCAAAGCGGCCAAAAAGATAGGATTTCCAGTAGATTCATGTGCTTTTGACACGCCAACATAATAGGCACCGTTTGTCCAGTCCGTAGGAGCCATGGCAAATATGGGATGTGCCTCCTGCCATTCCAAGGCGCGTACCATAGCCTTTTCTATTGTTTCTTTTTCCATACCGGTCTGGGCATTCAGACCAAGGCATAAAAGCAATAGTATTGCCGCGTGTGTAACAATCTTTATTGATTTCATATTTTAAGTGTTAGGCATTTTTATCATTTATTTTCCAATCTAAATCTTGAAGTCAAACCTTCTTTTGATGACTGGCCTACCATGACGGTATAATCTCCCGATTCTAAGACCTTTTCCATGGTCGGCCCTGTAAATTTGAGCATATCCGGAGTAATGATGAAGGTTACCGTTTTTGATTCTCCTGGAGGCAGTTCAATTTTTTCAAAACCTTTTAGTTCTTTATCAGGTCGGGTCACCGAACCAATCTCGTCCTTTATGTACAATTGTACTACCTCTTTCGCCTTCATCTTACCCGTGTTGGTGACCTTGACGCTTACACTAATCTTAGAATTGGCGGTCATAGTTTCTGACGAAAGGGCCATATCTTCATAGAAAAAGTCGCTATAACCCAAGCCATAACCAAAGGGGAATAATGGACCGTCATCCAAAAAAAGATATCCTTTTTTGGTATTGATTTCCTTCATACTGTAATGAAAGGGCAACTGTCCTATGGACCGAGGAACGGTAACCGGAAGTTTTCCTGAAGGGGATATTTCCCCAAAAATGATCTTAGCCAAAGAACTGTCCCCGAACTCGCTCAAATCCCAACCGTCAAGAATGGCGTCGGCTTCTTTAACTATTGTATTAATGGCCAGTGTTCTTCTATGTTTAAGTACCACAATTACGGGTTTACCTAGCGTTTTGACACGTCGTACCAATTCGTCTTGTGGGCCAACGGGTTCAATGGTAGCACGATCTCCCAATGCATTGTTGAAATAGGCTTCCTTTGCAGTGTATTCGTCTCCACCCAAAAAGAGAATAGTGACATCTGATGATCTTGCAGTATCAACCAGTCTATCCAGTGCCTTTTCATCTGTAGGCAAAAGATTGGGAACCCCTGATTTTTGATCGGTTAGTTGAAAACCTTGGTCGGCAACATAGGATACCTTATTTCCTGTAACCTTTTCGAAAGCTTCTTTCGTACCTATATCCAGCAAAGGGCCCAATAGGGCAATCTTTTTTTGGCTTTTGGTTAAAGGCAATATGCCTTTTTCATTTTTTAGAAGGATAATGGACTCCAGGTCTGCCTCCTGGGCCAAAGCCAAAGAAGTTTCGGAACGTACTTCTTTTTCCACTTTTTTTAGGTCCACCAGAGGATTGTCAAAAAGTCCTAAAATCATTTTTGTTCGTATCACGCGTCGCACGGAACGGTCAATTAATCTTTCTATGGATGAATCTTTTTTGACCATTTCGGGAAGGTAGGCATACGAATCTTCGGCATATAAGTCAATGTCTATACCAGCAATCAATCCCATCAATGCGGCTGCTTCAGGACTTTCCGCTACTTTCATGAAGTAGTACAGTCTTGCAATATCGTTAGAATCTGAAACCACGTAGCCCTTAAATCCCCATTGTTCCCTAAGAACACCGGTCAGCAATTCGCGATTACCATGGCTGGCAATGCCATTGATATCCCCATGGGATGCCATAATCCCTAGGGTTTTTGCCTTTTTTACCGCGGCTTCAAAAGGTGGGTAAATTTCATCTATCAGGGTTCTTGGAGATATTTCGATAGCTGCAAAGTTGGAACCTCCCAAGACTTGGCCATAGCCCGCAAAATGTTTGGCGACCGCTCCAATATGCGTACCCTTGCCCAAACCTGTATAATTGCCCTGGACCCCGGTAATAGCGCTGACAACCATTTGGGTCGTCAGATACGTGTCCTCGCCAAACGCTTCCGACATTCTACCAAAACGCGGGTCACGCACAATATCCGCTTCAGGAGAGTGACACATGTGCATTCCCCGTAATCGGGCTTCTCGACCTACCACATCCCAAATGCGGTTTACCAATTGTGGATTAAAGGAAGCCGCTGAGGTAATGGGCCTGCCAAATTTGGTACAACCCGCTGCATCCACTCCATTGTAAGATTCGGTAACAAATAAGGCAGGGATGCCCCATCGGTTACTTTTCATGATGTATTCTTGTAGTTCGTTGTTGAGCTTTGCAGCTGCGAGTGGTGGGATGTGTTCCCCTGGATTTTTAATCCCTGCGATGCCCAGTTTTAACTTTTCAATGACCCTATCGGATAGTTCCAACTGTCCTTTTTCATCAGGTTTTACACCGATATTGGCATGAAAGATGCGCATTTGAGCTACCTTTTCTTCCAAGGACATTCTCGGAAGTAAATCGTTGACCCTTTCTTCAATTGATAGTGAAGCATCTTGATAAGGATAGGCTTTCTTTTGTGCCTGGATAGTACTACTTAAACTAAACGCTAGGAGAAAAAGAATATATGTTATTGGTAGTTGTTTGACCATTAGACTTAGTTATGAAATTCAAGGGTATCTATTTCAAGTGCTGTCCCCGCTTCTTTCGTAAAAAGCAGGTATAGGTTTTCTTTCTCTTTTAATCGGTTTAAAGGAATCGTAACAGATGTAAATCCATCATATGAAGGTTTCAGAGCTATGGTCTGTGACAGAATCAATTTTCCGTCAAGTTTTTCACTTCGAATTTCAATGGTATAAGTTGATTCGGAAGCTACTTTTGCCTGCAGGGTAAGGTATTTGTATTTTCCTGCATTTTTGATATTGGGAAAGTTTAAATAACTTTTTGAAGCCTTGGTAATCACAGAAAAACGATTGGAATCCAATTCCCTTTTTTCAAAGCCTTCGGCCCTAAAATAGTCTTCTGCTTGTATGGGGTTATCAAGCAGATAATTGCCTACTCCGATACCATCGACACGAATCGGGGCCATTTCACCATTTTCGCGATAATGTACATAACTGATAAAGGTATCCCGGAAATATCGGTTTCCGGTCTGACTGATATCACATTAGGCATAATACCATTGATTGTGCCACTCAAAGAAGGATCCATGCCTCCCTTGTAAAAAACCGTTGGGCCATGTAGGGGAATCATAACCAGAAGCAAAACTTTCCTTTTTTATGATGTGGTCCTTGTATGCATAAGGTCCATAAAGGGTATCGGACATGGCATAGAAACACCCCCACGAGAGATAGTACTTGTCTTTGTATTTGTGTAAAAAAGGTTTGTCGTCAGTCGGTCTTTCAGTATTCGTGCCATCCTGGTTATATGGACCCCTGGGATTATTAATTTCAATTTTCTTAGGTTCTTCGGCGAGACTGATCATATCATCATTTAGTTTTGCGATATAATACTCCCAGACACCAAAAATGATATAGTAGTCGTCATCCTCCTCAAAAATGGCCATATCATATTCATCTGTTGGCGTCAGTTCTTCACCCAGTAAAGGCTTACCTAAAGGGTCCGACCACGGTCCAACCGGTGAATTACCGACCATGACCCCTGTCTGCTGATTTTTTTCTGAGAAATACCAGTAGTACCTGCCATTCCTATGGGCGACATCGGTCGCCCAGCATCCTTCAAACGGTTTACCGATATAGGTCTCCTCAGGGGTCAACGTATTTCTGTATGTCCAATTCACCAAATCAGATGAAGACCATACCCACCAATCTTCCATAATAAAGCGCTTGTTTTCTATGGATTTATCATGGGATGCATAGACATA
>NZ_CAKZYF010000209.1 GCF_937884665.1 uncultured Allomuricauda sp.
GGGTGGTCAATTCTTTAGAACTACAGATAGACAGAACAGAATTGATGGTTCCGGAGGTGTAGATGGCACGCGTTCCTTGAACAACTTTGCAGAAACCGGCTTCCAAGATTTTGTACTGGAAAATGCCAACTATGGTCTATATTTTTTGGAAAATGTGGGATTATGGGACGTAGCGTTCATTGAGCTTGGGGGTCGTCTTGATAGAAATACATCCGCAGGAGAGAATACAGAGGCACTATTTCTTCCCAAAGTAGGGGTAACATATAATCTTTCAAGTCATAATTTTTGGAGAGACTCTGGAATCAGCAATGTTCTATCAACCGTTAGGGTTAGGGCCAACTATGGAGAAGCGACCAACTTTGCGGAACCTTTTTCACAAGATAGAACGTTTGCACAGGAACCTCTTTTGGGATCGCCTACTTTTTCCTTTGACAATCCTGGAAATCGAGAATTGATTTCTGAAACTGTAAAAACCACTGAATTTGGCATGGAACTAGGTTTTTTCAAAGAAAGATTGTTTCTAAGCGGTACAAGATATGAGGCCATAACGGAGGATGCGCTGTTTACGCCCCAGGCAGCTCCTTCTGAGGGACAGCTGAACCAAATCGCAAATATCGGAGAGGTTGAAAACAAAGGTTGGGAGTTTGAACTCAGGGCAACACCGCTTGAAACGGTAAAGCACAGATTGACCATAAATGTATCCTACAATACAAACGAAAATCTTGTGACTTCCTCAGGAGGAGCTCCCGCATTCGTAGTAGGCGGATTTAATGTACTTGGTTCAGTAGTTGATGAAGGCCAGAGTCTCGGTTTTCTGCGGGGTACCGCTGCAATACTACAACCAGACGGAAGTTACGAGTTTGAGACCAACGCTTTCCTTGGAGACACTTTTGCTCCGAACTTCGGAAGTCTGGGATTGAATTATACATGGGGCGATTTTAATCTATTTGCGAATGCGGATTATCAGTTTGGTGGTAAGATAACCGACCTGAGTTTCCTACTGAGACACCTACGAGGTTTCGATGATACCGGTATTCCAGAAGAGTTAATAGAACAAACCAATTCAGCCTTCAACTATGTAAACTTCTTCGTGTTTGACAACGATTTTTTGAAGGTTAGAACTATTGGCGCCTCCTACGATTTTGGGGAAATAGCCAAAGATTTGTTCAGTAATATTCGACTTGGTTTCACCGTGACTAATCCGTTCAACTTCACCGCAGGTGACTTTGATCCAGAAACCACAGGCTCTGGTATTGGAAATCAAAATGGTTTTGCCAGTGGTGGTTTTGCCTATGGTACGGAATCCCCACCAAGAATTTTCATGAGTTCCCTAAAATTTCAATTTTAAATAAAAGAAAGACAAAATGAAACAAATAGCAAGTATAATATTCACCATTTTGGTTGTTCTAGGTTGTACCAATAATTTTGATAATGTTGTCGATTTTACCCAAGTCGAAAATCCAAATCTTTCCGAAAACTCTGTAGTTGGAGTGGCAAATTCATCATCCATTTTATTGGCAGGGGCAGATCGTGAATTATCATTTGCACTGAATGAAATCTTGGTCTTGGCCGAATTGGGTTCTGATAATTATGTAAACACCCAAACCTTATTCAACCAATTTTTGGACGGTCTGGAGATGCAAGCCACAGATCCTGACCTTAGGGATACTGCAAGAGATATTCAAAGATTAAGGGAAACCGCAGTTTTTGGTCTAGAAGTTGTGGGTCCCGGTGATCCCAATTATGATGCCGCCACCGAAGCAGAGTATAAATTTCTCAAAGGGATGGCTTCCTTGTTTTCTGCAATGTATTTTTCTAATCTTCCCAATGAGCCTTTTGGCGTTCCTTTATCCTTTATAGAACATTACCAAAATGCAATTGATGCATTTAATACAGCTTTAGAACTTAATGCATTACCAGAATATCATTTAGGGATAGCAAGAGCCAATTATTACTTGGGAAACAAGGAAGAGGCAGTTCTATCAGCACAAGCTGCTCTCGCATTAAGTCCAAGTTTTACTCGGTTTGCCCAATTTGACCAAGCCAATCCAGACGGACCCACAAACGCTTTCGAAAGTGCCCTGTACCAAAGAGCAACCTTTGACGATTTACAACCCTTGCCAACCTTGGATTTCTTAGCTCCAAAGTATTCGTTCTTGAGTGCAGAACAAGATCCACCCGTTCATTATTTAAAAGCGGAAGAAGCACATTTGATACTCGCCGAAGCTAATCTTGCTGATGGTAACGCAGCGGCAGCCCAAGCCAACATGTCAGACTTACTTGATTTAATAGCTCAAAGAGAGGTTCGTGAGATTGATGATTCTATAGAGGGAAGAATTGAAGTGGAACCTGGTGTTCGTCCTGACACTACCGACGTTGTGGTAAATGGCAGATTGGGGCTTGTTCTGAATAGAAAACCCGGTGTGGACGATGAAGGAAATCCCGTACCTGTAACGGTAAATATACCCTCGGTTTCAGGGACCTCCTTATCCCTTGACGATGTAGGACAAATTACAGCAGATGATGCCGGTCTGGAGCTATTATATAGAACACGACAAGAGGTATTCATTGCTGAAGGGATACGTTTTGTAGATATGGGCGTAAAATTGATCATTGACGAAAATGAGATTCTATTGAATGAAAATATATCTGAAGGTGATTCGGGGACCTTGCCCGTTATTCCCTCTTTTATAGCAGCTGTTGTGGCGGATTTGGATAAAATCACATACGACCCTGAAACTGGTATTTGTACAACCGCGATAGATTTAAATCAAATTTTGGTGGCAAATAAAACCTCCTCCCAAGTGCTGCCTTTTCATTAAATACGGTTATTTGAATAGCAAAAAAGGGCTATATGGTCCTTTTTTATTGCTCGCTTGTCTCCAGTGGATTAAAATTATTAAAAGGACAATTTCGTGTCAATAAAATCCATGTCTAAGTCAAACCAAAGGAAACCGCTGATTTTATGAAGGCCAAGTTGGGTTTTATTAATTCATACGGCCAAGAAAAACTACACGGACCGTTAATTATCCCTTTGAGCGATTTTATATTGAAGAGTCCAAGGCTATAATGCAAAACCGACGTACAGAAAATCCCAAAAAGACACCACGAAGGGCGCCTAGGCTTTGTACACCTAAAAATAGGGATTCCATATTCAAGGATTTTTTAATTAAGAGGTTGGGGGTATCAAGGACGTATTGAGACCAGACCACAAAAAAAGCCCCGATTACGGGGCTTTTTTACCATTTGAATTCTATTTTAATAGAAAGTAGCTCGCGTGTCCTCTGTCTCGGCCCCTTCTTGTAGGGCTTTAAATACGTCACCGTTTACACGATTCGATGCGCTGGTTTTTAAAGTTTTGGCGTAGGTAGAAAAATTATCCAGTTCTGGCGCCGCTTCTTTCTTGGTGACCTTGATTTTGTAGATTCCGGATTCTCCTTTGATGAGATTCGAGGTGCCTTCTTGTTCCAAAGCAAACGCCGTACCCACTACCAAGGGCTCCCGTCCCGCACCAGGAAGGGTTGGGGACTTCATGGTCAGTGCGGTGGCAGTTGAAGTAACAACTTCATTGTCCTTGGCCAGGTCTTCCATGGATTTTCCTTGATTGGCAAGCAGTAATTGCTCTGCTTTTCGCTCTTTTCTGAGTTTTGGTAAAACTGTGGTGGACGCATCCTCAGGGGTCATCAAACCTTCTTTATACCTTTTGGTCAATTGTACCACAGCATAGCCATTGTTTACATTGAACCGTTTGATATCACCCACCTCCGTATCATCATTAAAGGCCCATTGCACTATTCCCCGTTGGCTTGATAACCCAGGTAGGTTTTCGTCCAACTCTTTGATTTTGTTTACAGGTCGGACCGTGTAACCGCTTTCATCGGCTATGCTTGAAAACGATTCAGCATCCGCATCTATAGAGGCCATTTCAAATTTGGTGGCATTTGTGAACAACGTATTGATAGTTTCCTCAGAAGGTACTACTTCCCTGGCCAAGGTAGCCACCTGAACAATATCCTGTTTATCGTCTATTTTGATTACGTGGAATCCAAATTGGGTCTCCACCAATCCAATGGTTCCCACATCGTTACCAAAGCAGAAATCATTGAAGGCATCGGCCATTACCCCTTCTTGGAAATAACCCAAATCCCCACCCCTTGGTGCAGAAGGTCCATCGGAGTTATCCCTTGCCAGCGCCGTAAATTGCGCACCTTCCTCTTTGGCCTCCCCTAAAAGTTCATCAGCTTTAGCCTTAGCTTCTTCCTTGGTTCGCTTTATCTCAGGATTAGCTCGTTCGGCTCCTTCATAAGTGATAAGAATATGGCTCGCTTTTACCGATCCATCGGCCTTCTTGTCCATCATCTTGGTCAGCTTGTAAAAATCACCATCCCGATAAGGGCCGTGGATTTCGCCAATGGCCATTCCCAGCAACGTATCTGCAACCACGCTGGGAAGGTCTTTTCTCGCCTTAAAAATGGTATCGAACTTGATATCGGAATGCCTATCCAAAAAAGCAGCCACATCTGTTGTATTTCGAAAACCTGGAATCGTATCCGTGGTATTGGTTTCTTCAATGTATTCCACCGAGTCCCCCAAAAGATTGACCAATTCCTCTTCTTTGACCTTCTCATCAGCAGCGGAGGCTTTTTCTTCAAAGTATACGAAACGGATATCCCTGGACTTTTCCTGTTTGTAATCATCCGCATGTTCCTTTATATAAGCGGCTATTTCGTCTTTAGAAACTTGAATGGTACTATCGGCAATTTTGGTGTAGGGTATCCTGACATACTGAATGTCCAATTTGTCATTGGCCATTTTATAGTCAAATTCCCCTTCCGGAAGTGTTGCGCCCACACCACCTTTTATAAGATTAAAGTAAATTTGTTCTTTTGCTGATTGAATGATCACTTGTTCTATGTTCAACCAATCGTCATAGCGAACGGGATTGTTCACCCTCCAGTCCGCGATGGCACTACGAAAAACCTCCTCATTGAAAATACCATTTTCATCTAAGAAATCAGGGATTTGCGCATATCCCGAACTTTTGACAAATTCCACAATTTGATCGCTTTCCACATCAATGCCCAAATCGTCAAACTGCTGTCCCAATAGCACTTTTCTTATCTGTTGGTCGTATACCGTTTTGGTCAGTTGTGAAGGCGGCATGTTCGGTCCGAACCGCCTTGAGGCATTTTCCACTTCCCTTCTAAATTCATCAATGGAAATGGTCTCACCATTTATTTCGGCCACAGCTGAACCTACCTTCGCTCCGCCAAAATCATTGCTGGTGAACACTCCGGATATTACAAATGCGAAAAGAGCCAATCCTATGATAAGGATAAGTACAGTGGTCCTTTTTCGTATATTCTCCAATATTGCCATGCTACGCTGGTTTTCTCTATTTCAGTGGGCGAAAATACCAATTTCTTTTCAATTTAGAAAGCAGGGAAAGTGACGCAAAATGTTAATCTTCAAGAAGTACCTGAACGGTCACCAAGTCTATTTTTGTATTGGACACTTCCAAAATGCGAAAGACAAAGTTATCTATCCTAATTTCTGAATCTTGTTCTGGAATTTCAGCGGTACCATTCATTATCAATCCGCCTAGAGTTTCATATTCTTCACTTTCAGGAAGCTCCAATTTGTAGTTCTCATTGATGTAATCCACCTCCAAACGAGCTGAAAACTTGTAGACATTCTCACTCAGTTGCTCTTCATGAAGGTCCGTGGTATCATGTTCATCCTCAATCTCTCCAAATAGCTCTTCAATGATATCCTCAACAGTCATAATTCCTGATGTCCCTCCATATTCGTCCAAAACAACGGCAATACTTTTTCGTTTTTTGGTCAATACATTCAGAATATCTTGAATCAGCATGGTTTCCGGGACAAACTCTACGGGCAAAAGAATACTTTTAATGGTCTTTGGTCTTTTGAACAGTTCATAGGAATGTACATACCCAATGATTTCATCAATGTTCTCCTTATAAATCAGAATTTTGGAGTATCCGGTCTCTGAAAACAATTTCGTTAGGTTTTTGGGGCTTTCATCCAAATCAACAGCAGTAATCTCGGTTCTCGGAACCATTACCTCACGTGCTTTTACCGCGGAAAATTCAAGTGCATTTTGAAAGATCTGTATTTCGGCATCTACCTCATCCTCTTCTTCAACGGACTCCATTTGCTCAGTGATATAATCGCCCAACTCCATTTTGGTGAAAGCGAGCTGTACCTCATCCCCTTCGGTTTTAAAAAAGACCCTTAAGATAAAATCGGAAATCTTAATCACAAACCAAGAGATTGCAGAGAAGAGCAAATAGAAAAAATACGCTGGGATGGCAAAAACCTTCAAAAGCGTGTTCGAATAAATCTGAAAAAAAACCTTGGGCAAAAACTCTGCAGTAATTAGAATAATGAAGGTAGAAATCACGGTTTGGGTGAACAGACTAAAATCAGTGAGAAGTGAATCGAAAAACTGACTTTGCGTGGGAAGGAGGGTTTGAAACCAAGCCATAAGCACATCGCCCATAAAGAAACCGTAAATCACCAAAGCAATATTGTTCCCAATAAGCATAGTGGCGATGAACTTGGACGGTTTTTGTGTGAGCCAACGGAGCACTTTGGCAAAGAACCCCTCCTGCATTTTTTCCAGCTCAATATGAATTCTGTTCGCCGAAACGAAGGCGATTTCCATTCCCGAGAAAAAGGCCGAAAATACGAGGGAAATCAGTATGATTAGCAGTGCGGAATCCAAACTGGTCTACTATTTCTGATTCTTTTTGCGTTCCTCAAATTTTTTGTAATAATGTCTTCTAAAAAAGAACATGAAGGCAGTTATCAAGGCCAAAAACACAAAAATATAGGCCCGGTTTCTATCGGTTTCCCAAAAAGAAACCGCCATATAAACCGATAAAATTGAGATTACCAGGTTTATGTAAATGGTATATTTGAGATATTTTTCCATCATTGGTCTTCTTCTGTTATGGTCATTAAACCGTAGGTCTTGTGGGCTTTAAAAAAACTAAAATCCTTGTTGAAATCCATACCTTCCCCGTCCATAATGGTACCGTCTTCTGGATTGGTGTATGTAAACTTGTTTTCGGTAAAAATCCAATTGTTCTTCCTATCAAAATAGAGTTGTGAGGTTTCTAGTTTCTTACCGTCATGGGTTTCTATCACCACATTCCCCTGTAAATCAATAAGTCCTGTTTGGGAATAGATGATTCCATAATCCGAGGTAACCACACTTTTCTGATTTTTTTCATCAAAGAAATCCACTTGGAGTCCTTCAGGGAAGGTTTTGTATTTAAAGAATTGATTGTCAAAATCTTCCGTTACGGGACTGGTCAAAATAGCGATTACCCGCGATTTGGAAAGATCTTCTGATTCGAGCTCCTCCTTAGTCTCGGTGTAGGTAAGAACATAGTCTTGTGCCACGCCTTGGGGAAAAACGGGCTTTATCGCCTCTTCTCCAACTCTTTCGTAATCGTCCCCACAGGATATAAAAAGGATTGCCACGGTTAAAACCGTGGCAAAACACTTGTAATTATTTTTGGAAAATGCTTTCACCCTTATAGGTTGGGCACTTTTACACTACCCCCTACCCAACAATTGAAACTTACTGTTTTACCGGCCATGCCAGAGCTGAATATCATTTCTTTTGTGGGTGCCTTGGCCGCATAACTTGAGGCAGACTTGCTCGCCCTTCCACTTAAAGATGGGTCGACACGTCCTGCTTTTCTGGCCATATCGGCGGCCCTCCAATAAATGGCTCTTTTCTCAAATGCAGAAGTTCCGCAAGCATTGGCACTACCAGCGTATAGACTAGCGATCAACAAATAGGCTTTTCCATTGGCAGGATTTGCGTTGATCGCTTTTTGTGCATAATTCCTGGCTTGGGATTTACTATTTCTTCTGACGATGGTGGCAATCTTATATAAGATATTTGATTTTCGATATGGATCTGTCTCCAATTCCACAGCTTTGTTGAAGTCCGTAATTGCAGCCTTGTTATCTCCATTTTTAGCTTCCAAAGTGCCCAAATAGACGTATACGTCCGCTGATGGGTCTAATTCAGCCTGAACCTTTACCATTTTACTAAACAACGGGTCATCGGTACATTCTTTGGAAAACATTCTTCCAACGGCTCTTTTTACCCAATTCACGTCGGTCTTCTTGTCATCAAAGCTCTTTTCGTATAAAGGAATCAAATTGCCACAATCTGCCAAAGCGCCCAATTTGGAATCGATACTTGTCGCAATTTTACCATATGATTTAGAATTTGTTGTAGCAGCCTTTAACCTTCTTTGGTCTTTGGACGTAAGGGTTCCCAAAGAATCTTTAGGCAGCAAGGTTTTGATGACACTGGTTAATTTTTTGTTTTCTTCCTCTACTTTTTCTGTAACATCATCATATACGTCAAAAACTTCTTGAAGGTCTTTCTTGCCTTCTCCGTGCAAATCCACTAAGCTGGAAAAATAAAGATAAAGTGCCTTAGGATTTTTGAAGTTCTTTTTGTCGTTGTTAAAACCCTCGCCCAACATATTGTACAGCTCCTCTTTGGAAGCCATCTTATTCTCATAGAGCAAAAGGGCCTTCTTTGTGTTTACAACACCTACTGGATATTTGTCATTGAAGTATTTTGCGCTGTTCTCATGCAATTCCAAAAGGTCCTGGATAAACCCGTCTTTATCCGCTCCTGAGGAATTTTTAATTTTATACTTCAATATTTTCTCTCCGTACGAAAAATTGGCTTTGTTGATATCCGGACAACTCTCATAGACCATTTTCCATGGTTCATAAGCGGCATCATAGTTTTTTACTTTTGCGTGTTCTGCGTAAATGGAAAGATTGGTCATGCACTCAGGATTTTGTGCTTGAGCCATACTTAAACCCATCGACATAATCACCGCAAACATCGTTAAGTAGAGTTTCTTCTTCATGTTACTTATTTTAAAGCGGTTAATGTACTAAATTTTTTTATTAATCTATTTTCCTTTTGCGGAACCATTTGTCGTTCAACGAGAGTCCAACGCTAATATTAAAATAATTTTCTCTTATCAAATTGGCTACCGTAGTGCCCCTTCTGCCCAGTTCAAAACCTAGATTAAGATTTGAAAAAGAATTGGGCAATGGTAATCCTAGGCCAAAATTTATGCCAAAATTATTAATCTCGCTCCCATTGACCACCAATCCGGTAACATCATATCGCACACCCGCACGATAATTTATTCTTTTGAGATAGCTGGAAAGCGATTTGTAATCCGGGATAAATGACCCACCTACAGCTATGGTACTTGCTTCTTGATAGGTAATGTTGTCCAATCCCAAGAAATCATTGCTGAACTCACTGAATTGCTGAAAGCTATATTCTCCTCCAAGAAACCATTTTTTATCTTTTCCAAATCCAAGACCCGCGGTGAACCTGGTGGGGACTTTTAATTCCGTATTTCTTAGCCCAACAGCAGCTAAATCCACATCAATTACTTCGATATCTTGTCCGTTGGCCAAGGAAAATGAGCCCAGTTCTTCTGAATTTTCAGAAGTTAAATTAGCTTGGGTGTTTATTAGCGCGGAAATATATAGGGTATACTTTCCTTTAATCTGCGGTGTATAATTGAGCGCATAGTTAATATCAAATCCATTGATTCTTGATTCGCGACGGTCCAAGGTGCCAAATTGGACATCTTCCACACTTTGAATTCTTTGGTATTCCAAAGTTCCAAAATTGAAATTCACTGTAGCACCGATACTCAGGTTTTTGATAATTTCCGCCCCGACCGAGGCATACACTCTATTTAAGCCCCCTTCACCAGCAAAAGCATTGGTTACCGTTTCTCCCATGCTATTGGTGGTTTCATCCTGCAGGTTATAGCCCACGGAAGAATAAGGCATAATACCAAAACCTAAGCCCACGTTCGGAGCTATGGGAAAACCTATAGAAAGGTATTCCAAGTTGGTGACGGAAGAATTTTGTTCCGTTGTAAAGTCCTCCAACCGCAATTCACTATGAGAAACCGCCGCGGTATAGGTGGTTAGCAAGAGTTTGCCGTACGCAGCTGGATTTTGGAGATTGATGTGGATACTATCCCCATACATACTAATACCAGCCATCATTCGGTTATTGATGGCACTGTTGCTTCTAAAGTCTCCTATTCCGAAGGATGAATACGGTGATACGGTTCCATTTTGCGCGAAGAGACCCTGGGCGGCCACGCAAAAAAATGCGATCAAAAATTTCTTTACCATCTAGCTTTTGTTGTATTCCAGCAAGCAATTAAGCCCTTCCACGAGAAATTTAGAGTTCGCAAATATGGAGTTTTTTAGTCTTTTGACAAAAAATTGAGCGTCTCCACCTGTTAAAATAACTGTTAAATCGTGAAAACGAGCATGATACTGATCGATGACACCATCCAATTCCTGAACCATTCCATTTATTGCACCGCTGTGCATACAGGTTTCTGTGGAATTCCCGATGAAATCCAGAATATCTTCAGGTTTTAATAAGGGAAGCCTCTCGGTCTGTACATGCATAGCATTGTAGCGCATTTGCAAACCTGGTGAGATAGCTCCACCTTTATATTCACCAGCTTCGTTGATAATATCATAGGTAATACAAGTACCAGCGTCAACGACCAACACATTTCTTTTGTGGTATTGGTAAAATGCAGCAGTAATCAGCGCAATACGGTCCATGCCCAATGTTAGCGGCGTGGCATAACGATTTTTAAAAGGAATTCTTGAGTTGACCGAGAGCACATGAACTTTGCAGAACAAGGCCAAAACCTCTTTTTCTTTATTCTCCAGTTTTCCTACTGAAGAAATGAGGGCCCGATCAATTTTTGGAAAGGTTTGGAACAACTGCTTTATTTGGGAAACAAATACCTGGGATTCTGATGTTTCCATATGGATGACGGTACGATTTTCGAAAACCGCGTACTTTGTCATGGTATTTCCAATATCGACGACCAGGTTCATAGAACAAAGATGGCGAATTCTAAAAAACCGTTTCCTTTTTTCCAGTTTTTGTTTGTATATCCTATTTTTGAAATTATATTTGCACCCGCCTTAAATAAGGCATTGGGTACCTTAGCTCAGTTGGTAGAGCAACGGACTGAAAATCCGTGTGTCCCTGGTTCGATTCCTGGAGGTACCACAAAAAATCCGGCGTTTTGCCGGGTTTTTTGTTTCTAGTCTTTTTAATTCAAACACAGCCCCATTCTAAAGTCCGCCGCGTACCCTATTCACTGAGGGCTTGGGTACCTTAGGCATCGAAAATTCCAACGTATTCTGAGTGGTTTTTTAAAGATTTTCGTAACAAATTCCATCCGAAATCATCTTTCTTGAAAACACTCCAAAATGAAAAAACAAATTATACTTGCTACGGTAACACTATGGGCTTATGCCGCTTTCGCACAAAACACATCTAAGACAAAGACCAAGGCAGATTTTTTTCCAGAGGAAAAGACCAAGGTGCTTGTTTTGGGCATGTTCCATTTAAACTATCCGGGACTGGACAATCATAAAACTGCTGATGACAGCAAAATTGATGTACTGAAAGAACCGAAGAAAACAGAAATCACTGAGCTCATTGCGTATATAAAGAAATTCAAACCCAACAAAATAATGATAGAAGCCAAAACGGATTGGAACAGGCGCTATCAAGACTACAGAAATGGTGCATACCGGGATAAAAGAGATGAGCGGTATCAAATTGCCATGCGCTTGGCCCATGAACTGGACCTGGATAGTATTTATAGCGTTGATGCCAACACCTTACAAAGTGAACTGTTTGCAAAAGATTCCGTACTTGCCAGGTCATTGATAAAAAATATAGATTGGAAGGCTGATGACCCTTATTTGCAGGATGCCTTTAAGTGGTACGATTATCGGGATGCGCAAGTAAAGAATAAACATATTTTGACGTATTTGAAGGAAATGAACCGCCGGGAGGCGCACAACACCAATTTTGGGTTATATCTGACGGGTCGAATGGCCACAAAAGACTATGACGGGGCGGATAACTTTACGCTTTGGTGGTATAATCGTAATGTTCGGATATTTTCCAACATACTTCGTCTCACGGAAAGCCCAAAGGACAGAATCTTGGTCGTTTTCGGTAATGGCCATGCAGCGATTTTGAGACAGTTGTTTGAAGCTTCGCCCCAATACGAATTTGTGGAATTTGATAGTTTGGAAGACTAAGAACAAAACCATAAACCCTGTAACTTTGAACTGACAAAAACTAGCTCATTTTCAGAGTTTTTTGTTTTCTAGAACCCTAAAAACACGTTCCAATATTAAACACTTCCTTTTCAGCTTAAGCTTGTACTTTGTGCAAAGTCTGAACAAGACGTATCTCAAATTTCTTGGTATTGGTAAGTCTTTCCCTTCTCAAGATATCTTTGAGAATCGCCTTTTCAATTTCATCACAATTGAAATCGTCCAACAGTTCCAGGCTATCTGCACTTTCCAACATTTTGGCGTAATGTTCATTGCGTACTTCAATCACAAAGTTTATAAGCGCATCGACGTCTTTTTTCTTAGATTTTTGAATTATGTGACCAACTTTTCGAATCATGTATTTGATGAAGAAAATTAGTGTAAATAAGGTCATTATAAATATTCCGGTATACAAAATATAAAATTCACCTTGTATCCACTCTTCATCCCGCAATACATAGGTGAATTGCATTGAAAAAACAATAATTGGTGACAATAGGGCCCATCGATATGGTTTGAAAAAACATCCCAATGACACCAATAAAATAGCAATGGTTTGCCCAATGGACCAAAGAAAAACATCCAGGTCAACGTAATACTTAAACTCATAGTTGACCTGGACATTATAATACTCGATTGCCTTATCCAGGTACATAACTAAGCCTGAAAAAAGGACAAGGAATGTTCCAAAAGACCTATTGATTATTTTTATTTCCTCCTGGCTTCCTAATGTTAGCTGGCGTAACGGGGCCCATCGGTTTAATTTCGTCAAAAATGTCTTTAGTAAGAGTTTCATAATAATCATTTTCTTCTGCCACCGAGGTGGTCTCACAGGATACTCCCAAAAGCACAATCCCTAGAGTTAAAAACAAAGTTTTTCTTGACCTTCTCATAATAAATTTAGATTTAAGATTAGTGCCGAAAACCTAATTCATGTTGTACATCTTGACAATTATGTAGTATGATTGGTTTCAAGAATCCATACCCGAAAAAGGCTCGGCGAATTAAAAAATAAATAAACTGTGCACACTGAAAGATGGTTTACAAATAAGACCTTTCTTGTCAATGTTAATCCGTAAGAATTATTAAAAAATGAAGTTGATAACAATTAAAGCTGATTTGAAGAGGTTATTTCATCAGCTTTATCAAGTGTAAATATATTAAAATCTTGTAGGAATTATATGATTTTTATTGAAATATTTTTTTGTAAAAGAAATACAAGTATTAAGAGGTGATTCCAAAAAACGGCATTATTCTGTACTCACTTCCAAAAAGCCCTTACTGCCTAACAGTGTCCATGCAGGTACTAAAATCAAACACGGTTTCGTTGGTGTAGGTTTCGCCAGGGCGCAGTACGCTATTGGGAAAATGGGACTTATTGGGAGCATCGGGAAAGTTCTGGGTCTCAAAACAAATGGCAGGAAAAAGGCCATACGCGGTACTTCCCTTGAAATCCAGCTCCATCTCTGGGAAAAGATAAGGGGTATAAATTACTACTGCAGGTTGTCTTGTGAGTACTTTCATGTGGATTCCGGTCTGCATGGAGGTAAGGGATGCACAAAATGGCTTCTGGGAAAGCACAAAAACATCATCCAATCCTGAATTCTTTATTTTCTTCACATGGGCTTTCTTTAGAAAATCGTAATGGGTTTGCGAACATTCCAGAATTTTTCCCGTTGGTACCTTTTTGTCATCCAGTTCCAAAAGTTTACTGCTATTTATTTGAAGATAATGCTCGGAAACACTTCCTGCTCCGTTCAAATTGTAATAGGCATGATTCGTAAGGTTCAGGACCGTGGGGCGATCCGTAGTTGCGGTATAATAGATGCGCAGCGCGTTGGATTCCAAAAGCTCATACACCACAGATACTCTCAAGTTTCCAGGATAGCCCTCGTCCATATCTTTGCTCAACAAGGAAAGTTCCACCCTTGGATTTCTTCCTTGTTTGGTAGCAATGACCTCCCAGAATTTTTTATCGAATCCATTTTGGCCCCCATGCAGATGTACGCCTTTTTCCATCTCAAGCGTATAATATTTACCTTCCAACTGAAAGGAACCGTTGGAAATCCTGCCTGCATATCGCCCTACCGAGGATCCCAGATATAGATTGTGCATTTGATATCTCGGGTCTAGATAGTCCTCCGCTTCGGGCAACCCAACCACTACATTGACCTGCTCTTTGTTGCGATTTGGCACTGACAATGACATCAGGGTTGCTCCATAATTGCAGACTTCCAATTCCATTCCTTTGGAATTAGCCAGTTTCACCACTTCCATCATACAGCGATAAATTCGTTAATGTCCACGATAGTTACCTACTCCGTTCATCCCGTAAAATACATCAATATTCCTATTACGATGACTACAAGCAGGATGGAGAGTACCACATCGATGGTATCGTAACTTTTCTTTGCCAACCGTTTATCCTCGGCAACCAAGGTCCCAAAGGAAAGGCCCTTTATCGCATTATAATTGGGAGGTGCCGTGGCCAAAGAGACTCCGATACATAGCAACAGCGAAAAGAGGAACATAAAAATGGCCATGTGCGCAAAGTTTATGGTGGCAAATGTATACGCAAATCCCGATGCAATTTGTTCTCCGGTCTGTCGGAAATGCTCAATATCCGGCTGAAAATAAATTTCACTTCCCAACCGAAGGATAAGCAGTATAAGACCGGTCATCAGCGTAGTAATAGCTGCAGTGGAGTTTACCCGTTTCCAGATTATCCCCAACAGGAATACGGTAGTGACCGGCGGCGCGATGTAAGACTGCACATTTTGAAGGTATTGGTACATCACTCCACCTCCAATTTTTTCCATGATGGGAATCCAAAAAATACCAAGTACCACAATTACAGCTGTTGCGGTCTTACCGATGCGCAGTAGTTGTTTCTCTTCTTTGTCCGGCATGATTTTTTTATAAATATCGATGGTAAAGATGGTTGAGCAAGAGTTGAAGACGGATGCCAACGAACTCATCAACGCGGCAATAAGCCCTCCCGCAACAAGTCCTTTCAATCCTACAGGCAATAAGGTTTTAACGAGCATGGGAAAAGCACGGTCCGCTTTTTCCACACGGAACATCTCAGGATTCTCGATGGTCAGCGCAAATGCAATGATTCCTGGAATCAAGAAGATAAAAATGGGCAATAACTTTAGGTAAGCACCGAAAATCGCACCCCTACGCCCAATCTTGATATTATTCGCAGCGAGCGTGCGCTGCACAATGTACTGGTCCGTACACCAATACCAAATACCGACAATAGTACCCCCAATGAGCAATCCTGTCCATGGAAAATCAGGATCACTCATAGGGCGCCACATATTAAAGTGTTGTGGGCTAACCGCTTTTACAGTCTCGGTCATCGCTGTCCATCCACCTATCTCTTGTATCCCCAGAAAGGTAATTATCAATGACCCTAAAATCAAAATCACAGTCTGAAGGGTCTCGGTATAGATAACCGCTTTCATGCCGCCGACAATGGTATAAATACCGGTGAAGACCACTATGCCTATGGCACCGCCCCAAAAGGATACTCCAAGCAGTTCAGACACCACGATACCGCCCGCATATATGGTCACAGAAACCTTGGTTATCACATAACCTACCAACGAAAAGATGGACAAAAACCATCTAGACCGACTATCGAACCGTTTTTCGAGAAATTCAGGCATAGTGAACGCTCCGCTCCGAATATAAAAGGGTAGAAAAAGCCACCCCAAGAGGAGTACGATCCAAGCGTGCAGTTCATAATGGGCCATGGGCGTTCCCGACTCAAAACCAGTACCTGCTAATCCTACAACGTGTTCCGAACCTATGTTGGAAGCGAAAATAGAAGCTCCGATAACGAACCAGCCTACATTCCTTCCCGCTAAAAAATAATCCTCTGTATCCTTGTTTTTTTGTAAAATCACCCAAATGGCAACCCCAATCAAAGCGAGGAAATAGATGCCCAGAACAATCCAGTCCCCAGATTCCAAAACCGACTCCATAGACTAAATGTATTGGTTGATGATATTCTCGAACAATTCTTGCTTCCCGCTAACTAAGGGCAACTCTCCATTTGACTTTGCAAATTCATACAACTCCTCAAAACCAAGTTCTCCCTTTTCAAAAGATTTTCCCTTCCCCGAATCAAATGAAGCATACCGCTTTTCTCTTAGGACATGGTAAGCAGAGGAGTTGATAATTTTATCCGCGGTCAACAAAGCCCTTGCAAAAACATCGGCCCCGCCAATATGTGCCAAAAAGATATCCTCCATATCCGTTGAGTTCCTTCGGATCTTCGCATCGAAATTTATTCCTCCACCCTGCAGACCGCCAGCCTTAAGGAAAACAAGCATGGCCTCAGTAGCTTCGTAGATGTTGTTTGGGAACTGATCCGTATCCCAACCATTTTGATAGTCACCACGATTGGCATCGATGCTGCCCAACATACCTGCATCGGCAGCAACCTGAAGTTCATGTTGAAATGTGTGCTGGGCCAGTGTTTCGTGATTCTCTTCTATATTGAT